>QCCW01000011.1 GCA_003281125.1 Prochlorococcus sp. AG-347-N23
GCCAAAACTTTATTAAATACAAACCAGCAAAAACATAATATTTATTTATTAACTGGTCACACGAGTAGTGATAATGCAGAAACATTTATCCTCAATTTATCTAGAGGAAGCAATTTTGCAGGTCTGAGTAATATTGAGAGTAAAAGATTAATAGAAAATCAAATTTTTTTAATAAGACCAATATTAATTTTCAGTAGGGAAGATACAAAACAATTTTGCAATGATATGAAGATCCCAATCTGGGAAGATCCTACAAATTCAGATCTTAAATTAAAAAGAAATTTAGTAAGAAAAAAAATTATTCCTGCCTTAGAAGTCATCTATCCTGGTTGTTCTGAAAGGATAAATAATTTTTCCCAAAAAATGAGCAAATACAATAATGAACGTAATGATCTTAGTGAACTAGCGTATTTATATTGTAAAGATGTAAAAGGTATCGATAGGAATCTCCTAAATAGTATGTGTATTGAAGCAAGGTGCACAATCTTAAATAGATTTTTAAAAGAAATATCTGCAAAGCAATGTAGTTCTAAAAATTTGACAAAATTAGCAACTTCAATTTCTGAAAAAAATAAAGGTCAAATTCATCTACAAGAGTTTTTAAAAATTGTTTGGGATAAAAACTATATAAATTTTGAAAAAAGTTAAGATGTTACAGCAGATCTTCTTCTTCTTGTTCTACCTTCAAATGATTCTTCTGTAGCAGTCTCAGCTGAAGAATTCTGTGAAACTTTGGGACTTTTTTGGGTATTTTGTGGGTTATTTGAACTATTAGGATGGTTATTGTTTGATTTCTTATGGAAATTATTATTATTTCTATTTCTATTGGAGAAATTTTGCTCTTCGGTAATCTTTGGAATATAAGCACGAGTACCACTTGGAGCAGGTTGAACTAAACACAAAATAAGTGGTTCAACTTGTAATTCTCTTCTCATTCTTCTCGATAAACCATTTTCAATTTCTCTTTGTACACCAATCCAATCTACCTCAAAATTATTAGGCCCAGTTTGTCTGGATAATTGTTTCCATCTATTTTCTAAAACCCAGCTTATTTCTCGTTCTGTCCACATAGACATTTTTCTTGGCTCAGCAGTAGTAACAACTCCTCTTAAATTAACTCTGGGAGGCGCAACCATCTTCCCATCTGTACTAATAGGAGCTAGAACAGTTACTACACCATCCCCAGCTAATTGCTGCCTTTCCTTTAATACTCGAGCATCTACTATCCCATTTCGTGAGTTATCAAGCAGTTCAACACCAGCTTTTACAGGATCACCCTTTTGAATAGAATTAGGTGTTAACTCAACCACGTCTCCATTTTCAATAATTAAAATATTGTCCTTTGGAACCCCCATAGTTTGTGCACTCTTGCCATGACAAACAAGCATTCTATGTTCTCCATGAACAGGAACAAAAAACTTAGGTTTTGCGAGTGCCAACATTAACTTTTGATCTTCTTGAAAACCATGACCAGAAACATGAATATTCTCACCCTTTCCATAAACAACCTTTGCTCCGAGTTTCATTAATCTGTCTATTGTATTAACAACAGAAATAGTATTACCAGGAATTGGGCTGGCTGAAAATATTACAGTATCAGTAGTCTTAAGACGAACATGCTGATGTTCACCTCGCGAGATTCTGCTTAACGCTGCTAGGGGTTCTCCTTGACTTCCCGTCATTAATAATAAGGTCTCCCTATCTGGCAAATCTCTAATTTGCTTGATAGGAACAAACAAATCATCTGGGCATTTCATATAACCAATATCTCTCGCCTTAGCAATAACATTTATCATGGATCTACCTAACAAACCGACCTTTCTTCCATGTTTCATGGCCAACTCTAAGATCATTGTCACTCTATGAACAGAACTAGCAAAAGTTGTAAGGATAACTCGTTCTTTTGCCTCCGCAATATGTTTTTCTAAAGAGGGGTAGATAGTCTTCTCAGAAGGACAAAAACCTGGAACTTCGGCATTAGTCGAATCACTGAACATGCATAAAACACCCTTCTCTCCATAATGCACCATTCTCTCAATATCAAATTGCTCTCCATCTACTGGCATATGATCAAACTTAAAATCTCCCGTGAAAATAATTGTCCCAACAGGTGTTGTAACTGCTAAAGAAAAGCTATCGCAAATAGAATGGGTATTTCGAATAAATTCAACAGAAAAATGTTGCCCTACTTTTACAACATCTCTTGGATTTACCGTCTGTATAGTTGTTCTATCAGATACCCCTGCTTCCTCCATTTTTCCTCTAAGCATTGACATTGCCAGTCTTGGACCATAGATAATCGGAATATTAAAATGCTTTAGATGATGAGAAATACCTCCAATATGATCTTCATGACCGTGAGTGACTATCATTCCTTTGATTCTTCTTTGATTTTCTCTTAAAAAAGTTGTATCTGGCATAACAACGTTTACGCCATGCATACCATCGGAGGGGAAAGCTAGGCCAGCATCAACAAGCATTAATTCATCCCCATATTCAAAAACACAAGTGTTTTTCCCTATTTCATGAAGTCCACCAAGAGGTATTACTCGTAGAGCTGGTGTATTACTTTTAGATCTGGAGGAATCATTAGTAGATCTATTTAAAGTTGAATTTGTACTTGATTGCATAATTTTGAAATTTATGAAGGCCTGCTTGTAATCAAATAAGGTTTAATTAAATTTAATTATCAAGTTAAATATAATCCCTATTATAAGGATTTCAGGATAAAAGATAGTTGCTTTTTCATGTCAGTGGTTAATGGTGATAATGGACTCCTAGGATTACCTACATTCCATCCCGCAAGCTCCAAAGCAGCCTTAATTGGGATTGGATTAGTAGTCATAAAGAGTGCTTTGAAAAGAGGCTGAAGTTTTTCATGAATAACAAGAGCATTGGAAACCTCTCCACTTTGAAAGGAATGAATCATCTCTTTCATTTGCAATCCAACCAAATGGCTTGCAACACTTACTACTCCTACAGCACCTACAGATAACATTGGAAGCAACAATGAATCATCGCCACTATATACAGAGAGTTGGGAGCCACAAATAGCTCTTAGTTCTGTTACTTCTTCTATTCTACCGCTTGCAGCTTTAATACTGAGAATATTTGAGAAATCCATAAGTTTCTTCACAGTGTCAGGTAATAAATTGCATCCTGTCCTTCCGGGTATGTTGTAAAGCATTAAAGGTAAATCCTTTGCAGAATTAGCAATAGAACTGAAATGTTTATAAAGACCTTCTTGAGGTGGCTTATTGTAATAAGGAACAACGACCAAAGCACCGTCGGCACCAGAGTCATAGGCTTTTTTTGTAGCTTCCACAGCCTCGCTTGTACAGTTACTACCAGTGCCAACTATTACTTTACAGGTTGCATCCAAAGATCCCTTTACCGCAATAAATAAATCATGCTGTTCCGCCCATGAAAGAGTAGGAGATTCTCCAGTAGTACCACATAGCACAATTCCATCAGAACCGTTCTCAAAAAGATAATTTGATAGTTTTACAGCTAGTTCATAATCTACATCTCCATTTTCAGTGAATGGAGTAACCATTGCAGTTAATATTTTTCCAAATAGTGGGTTATTACAATCAGTTTTGTCTGTAATCATTTTTTTGGAATTAATAACTCAGCTATTTGAACAGCATTAAGAGCTGCTCCTTTTCTTATTTGATCTCCACATAACCATAATTCTAATCCATTAGGCTGACTTATATCAGTTCTTAGCCTGCCAACAGCAACATTATCCCTTCCCATAACGTCATTTGGCATAGGAAATCTATTGTTTTTGTAATCCTCAATAATTTCAATTCCAGGAGATTTTTTTAATTCTTCAAGAGCATCTTTAGGCTCAACTACACCAGCAAATTCAATATTGATCGATTCAGAATGTGCTCTCAGTACTGGGACACGAACACATGTAGCAGAGAGCTTTAAATCAGGAATATTTAATATTTTCCTAGTCTCATTAACCATTTTCATCTCTTCTTCGCAGTAATTATTTGCAAGCATGGGTGAATTATGCAAAAACAAATTAAAAGCCAGTGAGTATGGCAAAACTTCACTTTTTTGAGGATTACCCCGAAGATATTTATCAGTTAAAAGTTTTAGTTCCTCCATCGCCAATTGGCCTGCACCACTAACGGATTGATAGGTTGAGAGAACAACTCTATGAATAGTCGAAAGTTTATTTAACGGAGCTAAAACTAATGTCAGCAAAATGGTAGTGCAGTTTGGATTCGCTATTACTCCATCATGATTAATTACCTCAATACCATTAACTTCAGGAACTATAAGAGGTACATTATTATCTAATCTGAAAGCACTTGAATTATCTATCAATAAAGCATTTTGTTCCTTAATGGTAGACAACCATTTTTTTGAAATACTTCCACCGGCTGAAGCTAAAACTAAATCAAGATTCAGAAATTCTTCCTTAGTTGTTTTTTTTGTAATTAATTCTTCACCTTTCCAAATAATTTTTTTTCCTTCTGAACGCTCTGATGAAAGCAAGACCAATTCTGATATTGGGAAATCACGTTGTTCAAGAATTTTGAGTAATTCAGACCCTACAGCACCTGAAGATCCTAAAACAGCAACTTTTAATGGCCTATTAGGCAAAAACGGAGATTGTCTCACACTTTAAAATGTTTTTTATAAATAGATTGACTATTTTTTTTACTTTATCAAAAAAATAACTTTCAAGGAAATCACATAATGTGAAATAATTAAGTTTCGGCTTTTAGTAATAAATAAAAAAAAATGGCTAAAGAATCATTAATAGTCAAAACAACTCCTCTGCCTCAAAGTAGAATCTCAATTGAATTAGAAATACCATCTGAGACATGCAAAACTTATGTGAATGAAACAATCAGTTCTATAAGTCGTTCGGCTAAAATTCCGGGATTTAGACTTGGTAAAATTCCCAAACAAGTCTTAATCCAAAGGATTGGCATAACACAATTACATGCTTCTGCTCTAGAAAAAATTATTGATAAATCATGGCAAGAAGCGTTAAAAATAAAATCTATTGAACCACTAAGTGAGCCAGAATTGGTAGATGGATTTGAATCTTTACTAGCAAAGTTTAGTCCTGAAAAATCACTTAAGGTTACTCTTCAAACTGATGTTGCCCCAGAATTAAAACTTAAAAAATCCAAAGGACTAAGTGTTGAAATATCAAAAACAAAATTTGACCCTAAGTCAATAAATGAAGCTTTAGAAAAATCTAGAAATCAGTTTGCAAACATTATTCCAGTTACCAATAGAGCAGCAAAATTAGGAGATATTGCTGTAGTTAGTTTCAAAGGAAAATATAAAGATTCTGGTAAAGAGATTGATGGTGGAACAAGTGAATCAATGGATCTTGAGTTAGAAAAGAACAAAATGATTCCCGGTTTCGTTGAGGGAATAGTAAAAATGAAAATTGGTGATACTAAAACACTTAACCTTAAATTTCCTGAAGATTATTCTCATGAGGATTCAAGAGGCAAAGAGGCAATCTTTGAAGTAAATCTTAAGGATCTTAAGGAAAAAGAATTGCCTGAACTTAATGACGATTTTGCAAAACAGTCTGGCAACAAAGAATCATTAAAAGAGTTAAAGAAAGATATTGAAAAGCAACTTAAAGACAATTTTGAAAAAACTCAAAAAGATATCAAAATTGAAGCTTTACTAGATGCCTTAACAAACGAATTGGTTGCTGAAATTCCAAAATCTATGATTGATATAGAAGTGAGGAATAATATTGAACAAACCGCTCAAAGATTTGCTCAACAAGGTCTTGATGTTAAATCTACTTTCACTCCGGAATTAGTTAAGTCATTAGCAGAGTCCACAAGGCCTCAGGCTGAAAAAAATGTTCAAAGAAATTTAGCTTTAAAAGCATTAGCTGAAACAGAAAACATAAAAGTTGAGAAAGATGAAATTGATTCAAAAATGAAAGATTATGAAGATGCAATCTCTCAATCTTCAAAACAAATAGATATTAAAAAATTAACAGAAGTAATAAGAAACGATTTACTCAAAGAAAAATTAATAATTTGGCTTGAAGAAAATTCTGAATTAAAAGAAAAAACAACAAAAACAACAAAAACAACAAAAACTAAAAATAAAAAAGAAAAAAAATAATTTATGAAATTTCCTACTAATTAAACAAAAACCCCTTAAATTATCTATAAGACGAAAACTAATTTGTGAACTCAGAAAAAAAACATTTAATCCAAAGCTCAATAAGTTCTTACGAAAGTAATAATAAAATTGTTGCAGCTGTTCCCACCGTTATAGAACAATCAGGTAGAGGAGAAAGAGCTTTTGATATTTATTCAAGACTTTTGAGGGAGAGAATAATTTTTCTAGGTACTGGAATTAATGATCAAGTATCTGACTCACTTGTTGCACAACTATTATTTCTTGAAGCTGAAGATCCAGAAAAAGACATACAAATATATATAAATTCTCCTGGAGGTTCAGTTACTGCAGGAATGGCTATATACGATACTATGCAGCAAATATCCCCTGATGTAGTGACAATATGCTTTGGAGTAGCGGCAAGTATGGGGGCGTTTCTACTTTCTGGAGGAGCAAAGGGGAAAAGATTGGCTTTACCTAACTCTAGGATTATGATTCATCAGCCTCTTGGAGGTGCACAAGGTCAAGCAGTAGAAATCGAAATACAAGCTAAAGAAATACTTTTTCTCAAGAAAACATTAAATTCGCTTTTAGCAGAACATACCGGGCAGCCTTTAGAAAAAATAAATGAAGATACAGAAAGAGATTACTTTTTATCTCCATCAGAAGCTGTCGAATATGGATTAATTGATAAAGTTATCAAAAAATGACAAGGGATACTGATTTTTTAAAAATATGATGACGAATTGATATTTATAAGCAATCCTAGTGAATAGGGAATATTTACACCTTTCACATTAAAACTTAAAATCGATGGCTAAATTCGACGCCCATCTTAAATGCTCATTTTGCGGGAAATCACAAGACCAAGTAAGAAAGCTTATAGCTGGTCCTGGGGTTTATATCTGTGATGAGTGCATAGACCTTTGCAATGAAATTCTTGATGAAGAACTACTGGATAATCAAGCGAACGCAAACAACCCTCCGCAAGTAAAAAAGAAATTACCAACTGATAATCCAAAAAAATCTATTCCTTTAGAATTAACTTCAATTCCTAAGCCATTAGAAATTAAAAGTTTTCTAGATAATCAAGTTGTTGGACAAGAATCTGCAAAAAAAATATTATCAGTAGCCGTATACAATCACTACAAGCGATTAGCTTGGAAAGTTAAAGAAGACAGTAAAAATAGCAATTCAACAGATTCACAATCAACTAAATTACAAAAATCAAATATTTTACTCATCGGCCCTACTGGAAGTGGAAAAACATTATTAGCGCAAACCTTAGCAGAGTTTCTAGATGTTCCTTTTGCAGTAGCTGATGCAACGACTTTGACAGAAGCTGGATATGTTGGGGAAGATGTTGAAAACATACTTTTAAGACTTCTACAGAAATCAGAAATGAATGTGGAACTAGCGCAAAAAGGAATAATTTATATAGATGAGATAGATAAAATTGCAAGAAAAAGCGAGAATCCCTCAATTACGAGAGATGTCTCTGGTGAAGGAGTACAGCAAGCATTATTAAAAATGCTTGAAGGAACCATTGCTAATGTGCCACCGCAAGGCGGAAGAAAACATCCTTATCATGATTGTATCCAAATTGATACGAGTCAAATATTATTTATTTGCGGGGGAGCTTTTATAGGTTTAGAGGATATCGTTCAAAAGCGTCTGGGGAAACACTCAATAGGATTTACAACCAATTCAGATCAAAATAAAGTTGATACAAAAAAAATAGTCGACCAAAGAGATGCCCTGAAAAATTTAGAATTAGATGATTTAGTGAAATATGGACTAATTCCTGAGTTTATTGGAAGAATTCCGGTTTGTGCTGTATTAGATCGTCTCACTAAAGAAACTTTAGAATCTATCCTAACTCAACCAAGAGATGCACTAGTAAAGCAATTCAAAACTTTGCTAAGTATGGATAATGTTGAATTATCGTTTGAGCCTGATTCTGTTGAAGCGATAGCAAATGAAGCATATAAAAGAAAAACAGGTGCAAGAGCATTAAGATCAATAATTGAGGAACTAATGCTAGACATAATGTACACATTGCCTTCTGAAGAAAATGTAAAAGAATTCAAAATTACGAAAAAAATGGTTGATAATTTGTTCTCATCTAAAATTGTTAAACTACCTTCAGGATCAAAAAGAATTATTAAAGAGTCTGCATAAAAAATAGAGCTTAATTTTTTTAATTTTATCCCGAATATTTATCTTATTAATGAAAAATAAATGCCAAATATACATAGGCCTTTTCATCAAAAATATAGACCAAACAACTTAGACGAACTGGTTGGGCAAAAATTTATATCAATTACCCTCAAACAAGCATTACTTACAAAAAAAATTGCTCCTGCATATCTTTTTAATGGTCCAAGAGGCACGGGAAAAACATCAAGTGCAAGAATATTTGCAAAATCTTTAAACTGCCAGGCATTCGACCAACCTACGACAAATCCTTGTTGTAAATGTGACTTATGTAGACAAATTACAGATGGAAACGCTCTAGATATTATCGAGATTGATGCAGCATCAAATACAGGAGTTGAAAATATAAGAGAAATTATAGAAAGGGCAAGATTTGCTCCCACTCAAGCGAGATGGAAAGTATACGTTATTGATGAATGTCATATGCTTTCAACTGCAGCTTCAAATGCTTTATTAAAAACGATTGAAGAGCCTCCCTCGAGAGTGGTATTTATCCTCGCGACGACAAACCCTGAAAGAGTATTAAATACAATACAAAGTAGATGTCAAAAGTTTGATTTTAGAAGAATAAGCCCTGGTGATATTTTTCAACATTTATCAGAAATAGCGGAAAAAGAATCCATTGAATATGAAGTTCAGGCTTTAAAAATTATTGCTAAGAGATCTAATGGAGGGATGAGAGATGCACAAAGCCTTCTTGAACAAGTAAATCTTCTTCCCGAAGGAATAACAATGAATAATATTCAAAATCTGCTTGGAGAAGTTTCAGAAATTGAATTAAAAAATCTGATTCAATCATTAGTTGAGAATAATCCAGCAGCATTAATTATTACTTGCAACAAGTTATATGATGCTGGAAACGAACCCCATCAAATCATTATTGGATTATTGAAAATAACAAGAGATTTACTACTTTACGCTACAAATAATATATATTCAGATCTTTATTATACTTCTGAGGAATTTCAAGATGAATTGGATAAAATCTCAAAAACAATAAATAAATCAACAATAATTCATTGGCATAATAATCTTAGAAATATTGAATATCAAATCAAAACAAGTGATAACCCAAGACTTTGGCTTGAAATACATTTAACTGGAATCTTAGATACTCAAAAGATAAATAAACTTGATAATAAGCAAGAAAATCCAAGAGATTCAAATAAATATAAGTATGAAAATATCAAAAACAAAGAAATAATTAATAAAGCATATATTGCTCATGAAATTCAAGACTCAAATATAAAAGAGAATATAAATCGAGAGAAATTAATTTCAAAAAAAGACGAAAAATTAGAAAATTTTAATGATCTTAGAAAAGAAAATATTGAAGTTATTTCTGAAAATAGTCAAAATGATTCTGAGTTAAATCACTTAAAAGATAAATGGGAATTAATTCTTTCTAAATTAGAGTTACCATCAACAAGAATGTTACTTTCTCAACAAGCCGAACTAGAAAGTTTTGATTCGGGAAAAATCACAATTGCATTATCTCCAAACTGGGAGAATATGATAAAAAGCAGAAAAGTTATAATTGAAAATACAGTAAAAACAATATTTGGAGATCAAATAATACTTAATTTTTCAACCAAACAATTAACTAAAAGTAGCCAAACAAACACTCCAGAAATATCCAAAAATGAATTAAATAATTTGAAAGCAACAAAAAAATTAGAACCAAAAACTAATCCTTCATCAAAAATATCTAATGAGGAAAATTATGATGATAGCCCAAGAAACTTAGCAAATTTTTTTAATGGAGAAATTATCGACCTCGATGAATAAATTAAACTCCAGTATGAAGAGTTTTCCTCCAAAGTATCTTTTTTGGAAAAATAGACATCTTTATTGTTACCCAGGGTATTACTAGAAACCAATGAGATAAATAAAAAACTGATACAAATACCATCAAGAAATTACTCTTTTGCAATACAGGCACTTCGCTTTGACAAGAGGAACCATACCAAAAAGCAATTCCAGATAACATAAAAGCTGTAAATGAAATAGGCCAGTAAATTGGTGAATCTAATAAAATAATACTGAATACTAAATCAAAAATAGAAATGATTGGTAGTGCATACTGCAAGATGAAGAAGTAAGTTAAATCAAATTTTTGCAAATAATCAATTTTCTTGGTAAGTAATTGATCTCCATAATCAAAAAATCTTTGCAAACCCCCCTCTGCCCATCTTTGCCTTTGCGCCAATAAAGCATTTAAATTCTCAACAGCTTCCTCCATGACTGGAGGATCCCATAAGATTCCAATTCTAGATTTTGATAATAATAATCTTAAACTCAAATCAAGATCATCTGTAACTGTATCTTCATTAAAAGATCCACATGCCAATAATGTATCTTTCTTAATTAATTGGCCATTTCCCCTTAATTCAGAAACTCCAGCAACTGATAATCTTCCATATTGAAAAATTGCATCCATAGCCATCTCCATTGACTGACAGGAAGTTAAAAAATTCTTACTTACATTTGTTACTGATTTTCTTAGTTGAACTGCAGACCAATCACCCTCTTTTACAAAACTAAATAGCCTTATCAAAGAATCATGTTTTAATTCAGCATCAGCATCCAAAACTAATAACCATTCACCGTGAGTAAATTTCAAGGCATAATTCAAAGCTCCTGACTTTCCTCCTCCCGCATTTGGAGAACGACTTATGACTTTTAACTTGTCATATTGTCTAGATAATCGATCTAAAATTAAAGGCGTCTTATCAGAACTACCATCATCGATTATGTAAATATTTAATTTATTTGTTGGATAATCTAAAATAAATAATCTTTCAACTATTCTTGCTATAACATTCTCTTCATCTCTAGCTGCTACTAAAATATCAAGCACAGGTAACGATTGATTGCTAATTCTTCTGCTTACAGTATTTAAAACGTTGTTCCTTTTGAAATTTCTAGAAATAACTATTAAACCGTAAAAAACAATCACAAAAGAAAGAGTCAATATTATGTAAAAGAAATTTTCGATATTATTAGCGTGAGGAATAAAAGCTACTAAAAAACAAGCACTAAGAAAGATAAACGACTTCAATCTTCGATTTTTATAAAAACCCTTACTCATAAAAGTAAATTGTTAATTACTTAACTTTCATTGAGACAATATCTCAAATTTTTTTAGTTTTGCATTTCGATAGTAATGATTCAATATTTGTTCATAAGAGAATCCTAATTTAGCCATTTCAATTGCTCCTGACTGAGATAAACCTACACCATGACCGAAGCCTCCTCCTCTCAAAAGCCATAAATTATCATTTAATTTATTAATAGTAAACAAATTACTAGGTATAAAATTTAATACCCGTCGAATATCATCTTTAATAAGAACAATAGATTTGTTGCCCTTGTCCGTTTTTATTTCCAATTTTGTCACTCTTCCACTAGACCCACGTTCAATAGAATTTAAATCCAAAACATCTTCATGAATATTTATAAGTTTGTTTTTAATTAACTTTTCTTTAATTTCAAGACTAGAAATTTTCTTATTCCATCGAAAAAGAGAATGATTACTCCCATAAAACTGTTCTTTATTAAAATCTAAAAAATTATTTAAATAAGATTCATTTGTAATTGGAAGTTTAAAAATTTTATTTAATGATTTAGAACCATCAATGATTGAATTGAAATAAGAATAATCTTGCATTTGCCAAGACTCCCCTGCAGTAGCAGATACGCCACCATTAGAACCATGGTAAAAAGCATTTATTGGTTGATTTCCATAAGTGAGAATTAAATTTGAAGTGGCCTCTATAGCTTTTTGTACTTTTTTATTTGTAATTTTAGAAGGCTTATAAACTTGACATTGGGTGGTAATACATAAATGATATTTATCCATATTAAATCTATCAGAATTAAATATTCCCCAAGTTCTTGCAATAACTGCTTGAGCCTTGAGTGCTTCTAAAGGAGAATTCGGTCCAATTTCATATGGCAAAACACCTGCCAAATAGTCATCAAATTTAATTTTTTGAACTAAGGTCCAAGTTCCATACAAATCATTTATTAAATAAAAATTTTTGCCAAAATTAACACCATTTATTTTTATTTCCTCTTCAGAATAAATATATATTGGACCTTCAAGTTTCATACTACTGTTGTCATTTCTAAGAACAGGAGTAATTTGAAAATTTTTTATTTTTTTGAAAATCTTATTTTTTAATTCAAACTTTGGCAGATCACCTTGAAATGGAATCCATACTTCCCAATTTTTAGGATAGGCAACAGTCGTCTCAAATCCTTTATCTCTTAGTTTCTCTGATTGTTTTTTTGCCGATTCATAGCTAGCAAAAGGACCAAAAACAATTCTTTCAACTTTTTTTGGATTTTTGACGGGAATATCCGCCCAGGTAATATTTATCTGTTTTGATTTATGTTTAATACCGTTGGACGATATCAAGTTTAAAAAGCCTTTATTAGTTTTAAAATTTATATTCTTTTTCTCCGAAAAACTATCATTCTCCCCGCCTAAATATTGTTTTAAACCAATTAAAAATTTTCCTTTTTTAATTTCATTATGGAGTTCAACCTTTAGCAATTCTTCTCCTTTTGCATTTGAAATAAATTTAGTGTTAATTATTAAAAGAGAAATACAGCCTAAAAATAAGTTTAAAAAGGCAAATTTAAGTTTCATAAATTAGAACTTTCCTTATCAATTAAAAACTTTAATTTGCACCAATGCGTATAAAGGTTTAGATTATCCTAATTAAACACATTTGACTTAAATGTCTAAACTAAAAACTCGTAAATCAGCTGCCAAAAGATTTAAAGCTACTGCGACGGGTAAATTTATGAGAAGAAGAGCTTTCCATAATCATTTACTTGATCATAAAAGCTCAAAATTAAAAAGACATCTATCAACAAAAGCCTTAGTTGATGAAAGAGATGCTGATAATGTAAGATTAATGATTCCATACGCATAAATCTTTAACCAATTTTTATTAGATATTCATGGCACGGGTAAAAAGAGGCAACATAGCCAGAAAAAGAAGAAACAAAATCTTAAATCTTGCAAAAGGTTTTAGAGGTGGCAACAAAAATCTTTTCAGAACCGCAAACCAAAGAGTTATGAAAGCTCTTTGTAATGCTTATAGGGATAGAAGAAGAAGAAAAAGAGATTTTAGAAGACTTTGGATCTCTAGAATTAACGCATCTGCGAGGATAAATGGAACAAACTACAGCAAGTTAATAAATGGGATGAAAAATTCAGAAATTATCATTAACAGAAAAATGCTTGCTCAATTAGCCTTAAACGATCCTAAGTGTTTTGAAAAAATTGTTTCTTCCGTTAGTAAGTAGAAAAAAGAATATAATCTAAAAAGTAATTATAAATAATGGAAATATCTTCCTTTCAATCTTATTTAATAATTCTTTTTGGTGTATTAATAATAATTTCTATTTTTGTATTCAGACAATTTCTAAAAACAAGAAGTGAAGAATTAAATTTAGTAAAATTTGAGCAGAAAGGTTTAGATTCTCTCACTCAAGCTACAGAATTATATGAATTTGGGTCTATTCAGATAAAAAAAAGATTATATTCTGAAGCTACTAAAACTTTTTTAAAAGCAATTGAAAATTATGAAAATGAACCTGATGAAGCCAAAGCGATAATAAATAATGCTTTAGGATTTTCTTATGCTGCTCAAAATGAATTTAAGAAAGCAATTAAACACTATAACTCTGCAATAAAATCACTTCCAGAATATCCTATAGCCCTAAATAACCTAGCATCAGCACAACAGCGTTTACTTGAGTACGACTTGGCATATGAAACTTATCAAAAGGTTTTGGTGATAGATCCAAAAAACAAAACAGCTATTAAAAAAAGTAAGGAGTTAGAAAAAAGAAACAATTATAAACCTTATAAAGGTATTAAAGACAAAGGATTCTAAATATGGAAAATTATTCTTCTTTACTAATTGGTGGAAAACAATTTTCCAATAGATTAATGGTTGGTACTGGCAAATACAAATCTACTCAAGATATGGTGGAAAGTTTGTCAAATTCTGAAACGGAAATTATAACCGTCGCTGTTAGAAGAATTAAAAATGATCAGACCGGAGAAAATTTACTCGAAAAGATCAACTGGGAAAAATACTGGATGCTTCCTAATACAGCTGGTTGTGTTAATTCCGATGAGGCTGTCAGAATAGCAATTTTAGGTAGAGAACTTGCAAAATTATCTGGTCAAGAAGAAAATAATTTTGTGAAGTTAGAAGTTATTCCTGACAAAAAGTATTTGCTACCAGATCCAATAGAAACTCTTAAAGCAGCCGAAATTTTAATAAAAAAGGGTTTCGCTGTACTTCCCTATATCAATGCAGATCCTATTCTTGCAAAAAGACTAGAAGAAATAGGTTGTGCAACTGTAATGCCATTGGGCTCGCCCATAGGCTCCGGGCAAGGTTTGTTAAATTTATCAAATATAAGGATAATTATTGAGAATGCAAAAGTGCCAGTAATAATTGACGCAGGAATTGGGGTGCCTAGTGAAGCTTCTCAAGCTATGGAAATTGGAGCTGATGGTGTCTTAATCAATAGTGCAATAGCACAAGCTGCAAATCCTCCTCTAATGGCTCAAGCGATAAATTATAGTGTGAAAGCTGGCAGGAAAGCTTTTCTGGCAGGAAGAATTAAAAAACAAGACTTTGCAGTGGCAAGTTCGCCGGAAAAAAACATATCTATTTAATTCTCTAAATTGAGAAAAGTTTAAAAAGAAAGTAAAAATTTATTATTTGCTTTTATTTAACGTAGTTTAAGAAAGAAGATTTGAAACTATTTACAATGTTTTTTCGCAAATTGGAAGCACACTGTAGTAATTTAATAAATATATTATGAATCTTTTAATTCTGGAGTTCTGAGTGAAAGTTATTGTTCTAGGTGGAGATGGTTTTTGCGGTTGGCCTTGTGCGGTGAATTTAGCAGAGCAAAATCATGATGTTATTATTGTCGACAATTTAAGTCGTAGAAAAATTGATATTGATCTAGAGGTAGAATCTTTAACTCCAATTGCTTCGATAACAGAACGACTTTCTGCATGGGAAGAGATTGGAGGTAAGCCTATGAGATTTCTTAATATGGATATCTCTAAACAATATCAAAAATTGCTCAATTTGCTAATTGATGAAAAACCAGATTCCGTGATCCATTTTGCAGAACAAAGAGCAGCACCTTACTCGATGAAATCCAGTTTCACCAAAAGATATACAGTTGATAATAATGTTAATGGCACCCACAATCTTCTTGCTGCAATAGTAGAGAGTAATTTAGATATTCATGTTGTTCATTTAGGAACAATGGGAGTCTATGGATATGGATCACATAGAGGTGCAACAATTCCAGAAGGTTATCTTAAAGTTGAAGTTCCACAACCAGATGGAAGCCGATTTGAAGAAGAAATATTACACCCTGCAAGTCCAGGTAGTGTTTACCATATGACTAAAACCTTAGATCAATTATTATTTCTTTACTACAACAAAAATGATCTTGTAAGGATTACTGATTTACATCAAGGCATTGTTTGGGGAACAAATACAGAAGCAACTTTAAAAGATCCTAGATTAACAAACCGATTTGACTATGACGGAGATTATGGAACTGTTTTAAACAGATTTCTAATGCAAGCTGCAATTGGATATCCATTAAGTGTACATGGGACAGGAGGGCAAACAAGAGCTTTTATACATATAAAAGACTCTGTAAAATGCGTACAACTTGCTCTTGAAAATCCCCCAAAATCTGGAGAAAGAGTCAAAATCTTTAATCAAATGACTGAGAGTCATCAAGTTGGAGAACTAGCTAAAAAAGTTGCTTCTCTAACAGGTGCTGATATTAATTATTTACCAAATCCAAGGAATGAAGCGGTAGAAAATGATCTAATTGTTGATAATAAATGTTTTATAGAATTAGGTTTAAACCCAACGACGCTTGATAATGGCTTATTAGAAGAAGTTGTTGAAGTTGCCAAAAAATATTCCAATAGATGTGATCTTAAGCGCATACCTTGTGTTTCATCCTGGACAAAAAAACAAGCTGAGGCAATAAAGACAAATTAAAATAATTACCTTAAGAAAGTGAAAATTGCATTGTTTACTGAAACTTTTTTACCTAAGGTTGACGGCATAGTCACAAGACTGACTAAAACTATTGAATTTTTAATAAAAAATGGTGATGAAGTTATAATTTTTTGTCCAGAAGGGTGTCCAGAATCATATATGGGTGCAACTGTAGTTGGAGTTGCTGCAATGCCATTACCCTTATACCCAGAGTTGAAGCTTGGTTTACCGGGTCCTGCAGTCTCAGATAAGTTAGAAAAATTTAAGCCAGATTTGATACATGTTGTTAATCCAGCTGTACTTGGCTTAGGTGGCATATGGTTAGCTAAAACTAATAATGTTCCTTTGATTGCCAGTTACCATACTCATCTTCCAAAATATCTGGAACATTACGGTATGGGTATGTTAGAGCCACTTTTGTGGGAATTACTTAAAGCAGCTCATAATCAAGCCTTGTTAAATTTATGTACTTCCACCGCTATGGTCAATGAGTTAAAAGATAAAGGTATTCAAAGGACTGCTCTATGGCAAAGGGGAGTAGATACTTTCAGTTTCAGACCAGATTTGAGAAGTGAAAAAATGAGAAAAAAATTATTTGGGGATTATAACGACGCTAATTACCTATTGATTTATGTAGGAAGATTATCAGCAGAAAAACAAATTGAGAGAATTAAACCAGTCTTAGAAAGTATTCCTAATGCTTGCTTAGCACTTGTAGGTGACGGACCATATAGAAACCAGCTTGAAAAAATCTTCGAAAATACAAAGACTAATTTCATAGGATACTTATCTGGCGATGAACTTGCTAGCGCCTATGCCTCTGGAGATATATTTTTATTTCCATCTAGTACAGAAACACTTGGGTTAGTTTTACTAGAAGCAATGGCAGCAGGATGTCCAGTTATCGGAGCCAACAAGGGCGGTATTCCAGATATTATTAGCGATGGGATTAATGGTTGTTTATATGATCCTGATGAAAAAGATAATGGGGTACAAAGTTTGATTGAAGCTACAAAAAAAATTTTAGAGAATGAAGATAAAAGAGAAGTTATGAGAAAAGAGGCACGAAACGAAGCAGAAAAATGGGATTGGAATCAAGCAACACTACAACTACAAAATTATTATGCAGATACTCTCAAAGAAATAGATTAAAATTAATGTTAATTATGCTACGTGTGGAGGCGTGGGATTATTATATGAACTTAAAGGAAGTATTAGAGTAGCTATATTTTGATTCTTTTCAGGCCTTTTTTTCTTTGGAAATTTTTTACCAAAAGGTACTCTTATAACATTAGTTCCCTCAATGGAACAAATATTTGAGTTATCTCCTGAAAGATTATTGACAAAATTTGGTAAATCCACGTTTTTAACTGGCAAGTGCTTAACATTACCAGATTTAAAATCTTTGGTCATAGCTTCAAATACCCCAAAAAATTTGATGCTCGAATATTTTAATAAAAAAATTTAAAAAAATTCTATAAGAAAATATTAAATTTTTATTCACATTGATAATAACTAAGTTAATACAGGGACGCTAGTCCTTTAAGCACATTTTTTTTCTTCGAAAGTCTCGCCTTGATTTACATTGCAAGAACAAATTAAATTGCGATCGCCATATGCATTATTGATCCTAGAAACTGAAGACCAAAACTTTATAGAAGTTGGAGTTTTATAAGGAAAAGCAGCTTTTTCTTTTGAATAAGGATATTGCCAATTATCAGCAATTAACTCTTTCAGCGTATGGGGAGCGTTACTTATTACATTATTATTCTTTAATGCAACATTTTTTTCAATTTCGATGATTTCTTCTCCAATCAGTAGCATAGCCTCGCAAAATCTATCCAATTCAACCAAACTTTCACTTTCAGTAGGCTCTATCATTATCGTCTCTGGAACAGGCCAACTTATAGTTGGGGCATGAAAACTATAATCTATTAATCGTTTAGCTAAATCATTTACACTCAAACCAGTTTTGGATTTTAAATCCCTAAAATCTAAAATACATTCATGTGCTACAAAATTATTTTTTCCTTTATAAAGAATCTTGAATTTATGCTTTAAAGAATGCGCAATATAATTTGCAGATAAAATTGCATGCGAAGTTGCTTTCCTTAAACCACTAAGACCAGCCATTTTTATGTACATCCAACTTATTGGAAGAATACTTGCACTCCCATGCTTGGCAGAAGATACGTAATTAGAACTAATAGATAAATTATTATCCATTAAAGAATGAGTAGGTAGAAATGGGCTTAAAGTTTCTGATGCAGCAACTGGACCAACTCCTGGACCACCACCTCCATGTGGAATGCAGAAAGTCTTATGTAAATTCAAATGACAAACATCAACACCATAATTCCCAGGCTTGCATAATCCAACCTGAGCGTTCAAATTTGCTCCATCTAAATAGACAAATCCTCCCACAGAGTGAATTAAATCACATATCTTTCTGATTTGTAATTCAAAAACTCCATGAGTAGAGGGATAAGTCAACATTAGAGCCCCTATTTGGTTATCAAATTTCTTGACCTTGATTGACAAATCTTGAAAATCAATATTTCCTTCCTCATCACATTCAACAGTTAACACGTCAAAACCTGCCATAACTGCACTAGCAGGATTTGTTCCATGAGCACTTTTTGGAATTAAACATTTTTTTCTTAACAGTTCACCTTTTGATTCAAAATAAGAATTTATTGCCAATAAACCTGCAAACTCTCCTTGAGAGCCTGCATTTGGTTGAAAAGAAACTGATTTTAAACCAACAATCTCACTTATCCATTTTTCTAGGTCAGATATAATTTTTGAATAGCCTTTAGTTTGATCTGGTGGGGAAAAAGGATGAATGGAAGATAAATTAGCCCAAGAGACTGGATTTAACTCTGCTGCAGAATTTAACTTCATGGTACAGCTTCCCAATGGCATCATCCCATCTACCAAAGAAAAATCTTTTTCTGCAAGTCGGAATATATATCTCATTAATTCAGTTTCACTTTGGTAATTTGTGAATATATCTTGCTGCATCCATGCACTGGATCTCAAAGCTAAACTTTCAAGATGAAATTCTTTATCAAATTTTATATGCTCTAAATCTTCTTCTTTTTCTATAAGGTTTGCTATGAAAGTCAAAATATTTTTTATTTCTTTTTCATTACTAAGCTCATCTAAAGAGATCCCAAAGCCAGTTGAATTTTCAATAGTTGATCCCAACGGCAAAATTCTTAAGTTATAGCCATTTTTTAAAGCTTCATTATGGATCCTCTGGGAGTGCTCAGAATAAACATCAACACTATCAAATCTTATCCCATCAGGAATATCAAAACCTAAAGCAGCTAAACTTGATTCTAAATTTATTCTCAATTCAACTAATCTCTTAGCAATTTGCGTTAATCCAGAGGGTCCATGATAAATAGCATAAAAAGAAGAAATTATGGCTAACAAAGATTGAGCAGTACAAATATTACTAGTGGCCTTTTCCCTTCTAATATGTTGCTCTCTTGTTTGCAATGCTAGTCTTAGTGACTTTTCTCCATTTTTAGATAGACTTTGACCAACTATTCTTCCAGGTATCAGCCTTTTATATTTTTCGCTACAAGCAAAATATGCTGCATGGGGGCCACCAAAACCCATTGGAACACCAAATCTTTGCATACTCCCCACTGCTACATCAACACCAAATTCAGAAATTGGTTTAATCAAAACTTGTGCCATTGGATCAACACATGCGGCTACGATAATTTCTGATCTATGTGCTTGGGATATTAAGAAGGTAGGATCATATAATTTTCCATTTTTACCAGGTAATTGCAACAACATGCCAAAAACATCATCATGATTAGGAAGGTTGCTTTGAGTAAAGCGTTTTAAGTTTATTCCCAAGGGTTTTGCTCTGGTTTGTAGAACATTAAAAGTATGATCAAAAACATTTGACTCCACTAAGTACACTTTTGAAGATTTATTTTTTCTTGCGGAAAAACTCATGGCCATGGCTTCTGCTGCTGCAGTACCCTCATCCAACAAAGATGAATTGGCGACAGGGAATCCTGTTAGTTCACAAACAATAGTCTGAAAATTAAATAGAGCTTCTAATCTTCCTTGTGCAATTTCTGCTTGATATGGGGTATAAGACGTGTACCACCTTGGATTTTCAAGAACATGTCTTTGGATTACTTTAGGCATATGATTGTCATAATAACCAAGGCCTATAAGCGATCTCATTTTAGTATTTTTATTCGCAATCTCTTCTAATTCATTTAAAGCCTCAATTTCTGAACAACCTTGTGGCAATATTTCTGAAAATTTATCTTTAAGCTGAATATCTTCAGGAATAACTTGATTTATAAATTGATCAATATTATTAAAACCAAGCTTGTTCAGCATAATTGTTTCATCATTATCTCCTAACCCAAGATGCCTATCTATAAACAAATCAGAGTCAAATTTGGATGTCATATTAAAATATTTTTCTTTAAAATAGCTCTTTTTAAAAAGTTTGCCTTATTTTGGTACAACCTTTGATTGATATTCCTCAGAAGTCATCAAATCAGCATTTGATGCTTTTGATTCTGTTTTCAAAATGACTAACCAACCGTCTCCAATAGGATCATTCTGTAAAAGCTCAGGGTTCTCAATAACACTTTCATTTACAGATACTATTTCCCCTGAAAAAGGCAGATAGACTTCCTCTACGGCCTTAACTGATTCTATTGTTCCAAAAGTCTCGCCTTTCTCTAAAGTCGCCCCTTCATCAGCTAATTCAACAAAAACAATATCTCCTAATTGATCTATGGCGAATTCACTAACTCCAATTTTTAATAATCCATTTTCTTCCAAGACATATTCATGAGTATCAGCATAGTTGAGGTTGTCTGGAAACTTGTAAGACATGATTAAGTAGATAAAGGAAATAGAGAATCCTTTGAAATTAATTTTTCTTCTAATAGTTCAGATAATAATCGAATTAATGCAATTTTGATGTGAGCTATGTGAGAACCACCTTGAACAAAAATATTGTAAGGATATCTTAGAGGGGCATCAGCAGAAAATTCACTTGTACTACCTTCAATAAATGTACCTCCTGCCATTAATAATTTTGAATCATATCCATCCATTGATGATGGAACAACATTCAGAAAAGAATCTACTGGTGAAGAATTTTGAAAAGATTGACAAACTTTTTGTACCAAATCAGGATTATTCAATCTTACTGACTGAATAAGATCAGATCTATAAGATGCTGGCTCTGGTAAAACCTTAAATCCCAAATTTTTAAAAACTGCTGCAACCATATCAGCACCTTTTAGTGATTCTTGAACAATTTGTGGTGCTAAAAACAAACCCTGCAAAATTAATCTTCCTAATCCAAAATTTATTCCTGCAGAGGAACCAATGCCTGGTGAGGTTAATCTAGAACATGCCATCTCAACCAACTCTGCATCTCCTGCAACGTACCCACCAGTAGGAACGATTGTTCCTCCTAAATTTTTAATCAATGATCCAGCAATTATATTTGCCCCTTTAGAAATTGGTTCACTATCTTCAACAAGCTCCCCATAACAGTTATCAACAAAACATATACAACTAGGATCAAGGGAATGAATAAGACTACAAATTTTCTCTATCTGATGATTTGTAAGAGACTTTCTCCAGCTATATCCGCAACTTTTTTGTATGAATACTAGTTTGCATGAATTTTCTTCAAAAGAATGAACAATTTTTTCTTCAAAAGAATCAAAATTTTCGCAGATATTTATTTGCTTATATTCAATGTCAAAATCTTTAAGTGAGCCTTTTCCTCCTCCCCTTATTCCTATGACTTGTTCTAATGTGTCATATGGTTGTCCTGTAAGAGATAACATTACATCTCCAGGTCGAAGAATTCCAAATAAAACAGAACTTATTGCATGCGTTCCACTTACAAATTGCATCCTCACAGCTGCCTTTTCAGCAAGAAACAATCTTGCAAAAACCGCATCAATTTTTTCTCTAGATATATCATCATGCCCACTACCAGAAGATTGATTGAAATGACTAGTAGAAACTTTTTCTTCGTTAAAAATTGTCAAAATATTTTCTAATTTCTGGAAAACCTTATTGGACCTTTCTTGGAAAACTTTACTTAAACTCTCTTCGACAGAAAGAACAACGTTTTCAGCCAGTTTTAAGTTATTGTCAAGGGTCATTTATTATGAAAATTCATCTTATTTTTCAGAAGCTAAATTTCTTAATTCTGCGAGGAAAGCATTAGGTCCCCTACCCTGGAAATAAGAAAGTTTTTTTGAAGCCTCATATAAATCTAAAAGTTCTCCATCTAATTCTTCTGCCGTATAATCTCTAATTCCTGCAATTACCTCAGCAAAACGTTCTCTACGGGCAGATTTATTGACAATATAGGCTTCCATTACCTTCATTTTACATGATCTCCAAGCCTTATTCTGACAAAAATGCACTGAAAGAGCATCACTTAAAGCAGAAGCTTCTTCATCTTCTATGTACCAGTCAAAAGATGAAGGTAGAGGTTTTAATCCTGAAAATATCTCGAATAACTCCCCGGCCGACAATGGATTACCAGAATCATTTTTTAGGGGTAATGCAGACTCTTCCAAAGATTTCCATAACTCTGGGTAATCACTTTCAAAACGATCCCTGATGTTTTCAATACCTTGATCAAGAATCGTATTAACTTGAGCTAAAGCAAGAAAAACTTCAGGACCTGGCGAAGATAACTTCCCATTCCTAAGATTAGAAATTTGCGAATTATGAACTTTACCTAAATCAAGAACTTCTGAAAGTAATGGTAATACTCTGTGAGACCAACCATTTCTTTCATGCCAGAGGTGTATCAAATGAGCCATAGCCCTTCGACCTCTAGATAATTTATCGCGATATCCAAAACTCACAGATAATTAAACTTATCAATAATATAGTATGATAATATTACATATCGGTAATTTTGAAAATAGCATTTCAATATCATGAATTCAGTAATTTTCCAAGAAACGGCAAAATTAAAAAAACCAGTTCCAGCTGAAAAAGTTATAGAACTCTCAGAAAAATTACTGGAACCTTCCAGCCATTCAAAAAAATATCCTCCAAGACTACATAAAACTTGGGGAACAATAGTTTTCATGGTTGTAATTCACATACTTTCCCTTATAGCTTTACAACCAAAATTTTGGAGTCTCCCTGCAGTCACTTCACTATTATTTTTTTACTGGGTAACTGCTTGTTTGGGAGTCACCCTTGGATATCACAGATTGTTATCGCACAGATCGTTCATTGTTCCAAGATGGTTAGAAAGATTTTTTGCTACCTGTGGAGCTATAAGTTGCCAGCATGGACCCATTGATTGGGTGGGTTTGCATAGGCATCACCACTCCTTTTCAGATACAGAAGTTGATCATCACAACAGTAAAAAAGGGTTTTGGTGGAGTCATATGGGTTGGATGTTTAAAGACGTTGAAGCACTAAAAGCTGTTCCAAAACTAAGTGCCGATTTAATTAAAGATCCATATTATAGATTCCTAAATAAATATTTTTTACTTTTACAAATTCCTATTGGACTTTCTTTATACGCAATAGGTCAAAAATTAGGAGTTGGTGGTTGGGCATTGGTGCTATGGGGAATTCCATTGAGACTTGTAGTCGTTTATCACATAACCTGGCTAGTAAATTCAGCTACTCATTGTTGGGGAAGGGCGCCATTTGAAAGTGGTGATTCATCCAAAAACAATGCGTGGGTTGCTGCATTAACATTTGGAGAAGGTTGGCATAATAATCATCATGCATTTCCCAATTCAGCAAAACAAGGCTTATTTAGAGGTCAAATCGATATAACTTGGGAACATATTAAGATTCTTGCGAAATTTGGTCTTGCAAAAAAAGTAAAGTTACCCTCTAGGTCTTATTATTAACTATATTGTTCAATATTTTCATGGCTAAAAGAGTACAAGTCGCATTAACTGAATCAATCGCATCACTAGGTAAAAAAGGAGATCTAGTTGAAGTAGCGCCTGGATATGCAAGAAATTTTCTATTACCTTATGGCAAGGCAATGAATGTAACACCAGCAGTCCTTAAACAAATTGAAAGGACAAAAGAAAAAGAAAAAATTGCTGCTGATAAATTAAAGCAAGAAGCTTTAGACTTCCAAACTGCATTATCTACAATAGGCAGGTTCACTATAAAAAAACAGGTTGGAGAAGATGGGGTACTTTTTGGAACCGTTACAAATGGGGATGTTGCCGAAGCAATAGAAGCAGCAACTAAAAAAGAAATTGATAGAAGAAGCATCATAGTTCCTGATATTCATAATTTAGGTTCCTTTACTGCAAAAATAAAATTACATGCAGACGTAAATGCAGAAGTAAATATTGAAGTAACAAGTTAATCAATTTGTTGCATTATTTTGAAAAGTAGCCAGAGTATATATCTAAGCAATTAAAGATATGGTTTCCGTACCTTTTCCAAATAATGGGCAAAGTAAAAATTTTAAAAAAGATTTTGATAATGAAAATGCTGGATTAGTCCCTCCTCAAAACGTTCAAGCGGAGGAAGCAGTTCTTGGAGGCATACTTCTTGATCCAGACGCGATCGGAAGAATTGCAGACTTAATTAAACCTGAAGCTTTTTATATAAATGCCCATCAAGAGATTTATAAAACAGCATTAATGTTACATACCCAGGGTAAACCGACTGATTTAACATCAATGAGTGCTTGGTTAGCAGATAATGGATCACTAGAAAAAATTGGAGGAAACAGCAAACTAGTAGAACTAGTTGAAAATGTTTCCTCTACAGCTTCCATAGAACAAGTTGCTAATTTAATTAACGACAAATTCATGAGAAGGCAACTTATCAGATCTGGAAATGAGGTGGTTCAACTAGGTTTTGATCAAAGTCAAGATACTAATGAAGTACTTGATAAAGCGGAGCAAAAAATATTTGAAATCAGTCAAGAAAAACCTTCAAAAGGTTTGACTCAAGCAGCTGAAATCCTTACAAGTACTTTCAATGAAATAGAATCGAGATCATTAGGTACTTCAGTAGCTGGAATTCCTGTAAATTTTTACGACCTTGATGCGATGACTCAGGGTTTTCAAAGAAGTGATTTAATAATTGTTGCTGGAAGACCTTCAATGGGGAAAACTTCAATGGTTCTTAATCTAGCTAAGAATGTTGCACAATCTCAAGATTTACCTGTATGCGTATTTAGCCTTGAAATGAGCAAAGAACAATTGACATATAGATTATTATCTATGGAAGTTGGAATCGAGAGTGGCAGGCTAAGAACAGGAAGATTACAGCAAGATGAATGGCCCTTACTTGGAGAAGGTATCAATTCACTAGGTCAATTACCAATATTTATAGATGACAAACCTAACTTAAGTGTTTTAGAAATGAGATCTCTTTGCAGAAGATTAATAGCTGAACAAAAAAAAGAACTTGGATTAATTGTGATTGATTACCTCCAGTTGATGGAAGGATCAACCCCTGATAATAGAGTGCAAGAACTTTCACGTATAACAAGAGGTCTTAAAAGCATGGCTAGAGAATTAAAAGTACCTGTAGTAGCTTTATCTCAGCTTAGTAGAGGAGTAGAGTCCAGAACAAATAAAAGACCAATGTTAAGCGATCTACGAGAATCAGGATCTATTGAACAAGACGCAGATTTGGTATTAATGATTTATAGAGATGAATATTATAATCCGGAGACTGAAGATAAGGGGATTACAGAAATCATTGTCACTAAACATAGAAATGGACCCGTAGGAACTGTTAAATTATTATTTGAACCTCAATTTACGAGATTTAGGAATTTAGCTAATTAAATCGATCCTAAAATGCAAGATCATCACTTAACAAATGAATCTTTTGACATCATCGTTATAGGTGGAGGACATGCAGGATGCGAAGCCGCTATAACAACAGCAAAATTAGGTTTTTCTACTGCCTTATTTACAATCAATCTAGATAGAATTGCCTGGCAACCGTGTAACCCTGCAGTTGGGGGACCTGCAAAAAGTCAGTTGGTTCATGAAGTTGATGCATTAGGTGGAATTATTGGTAAATTAGCCGATGAGACAGCTATTCAAAAAAGAATATTAAATGCAAGTAGAGGCCCAGCTGTATGGGCGTTAAGAGCTCAAACAGATAAAAGAGAATACTCAAAAAGAATGATCGAAATACTACAAAATACAGATAATTTATCTTTAAAAGAAGCAATGATTACTGAACTGGATATTGCAAAAACTGAACAAGTTGGATTGAACTCAAAAAAAATCTTAAAAAAAAGAATAAAGGGTGTAAAAACATTCTTTGGTAGTTATTATTCAGCAAGATCAGTTATCATCACAGCTGGTACATTCTTAGAAGGAAGAATATGGATAGGAAATAAATCAATGTCAGCTGGTAGATCAGGCGAACAAGCAGCACAAGGTCTTACTCAGAATTTGCACGAAATTGGTATCAAAACAGAACGTTTAAAAACAGGTACTCCAGCAAGAGTTGATAAAAGAAGTATCATTTTTGATGAATTAGATATACAACCAAGTACTGCAGCAGATAAATATTTTTCGTTTGACCCAGATATAAAAAATAATATGCCCCAAGTTAGTTGTCACATCACGAGAACAACTACCAAAACACATCAACTAATTAGAGACAATTTACATTTAACTCCAATTTACGGCGGTTTTATTGATAGTAAGGGGCCAAGATATTGTCCATCAATTGAAGATAAAATAGTCAAATTTGCAGATAAAGAATCACATCAAATTTTCTTAGAACCTGAAGGAATTAATACCCCTGAAATATATGTACAAGGATTTTCTACAGGTTTACCCGAGAATATTCAATTAGAACTTTTAAGGACCTTACCTGGATTAGGTGAATGTAAAATGTTGCGACCAGCATATGCTGTGGAGTATGACTATATACCTGCAACACAGCTCCAAACATCACTCGAAACGAAAGAAATTGAATATTTATTTAGCGCCGGACAAATTAATGGTACTACTGGTTATGAAGAAGCAGCAGCACAAGGATTAGTTGCAGGAGTCAATGCGACAAGAAAACTAATCAAAAAAGACCCAATAATCTTCACCAGAGAAAGCAGTTATATAGGAACAATGATCAATGATTTAATTACAAAAGATCTCAAAGAACCATATAGAGTTCTCACTAGTAGGAGTGAATATAGGTTAACTCTCAGAGGAGATAATGCAGATAGAAGATTAACACCATTAGGTTTTCAAATAGGGCTAATTAATGAGAAAAGATGGTCGGCCTATCAAGAAAAAATGAACCTCCTCGAAGAAGAAAAATTTAGATTAAATAACACTCGTTTAAAAAATACCGATGAAATATCAAAAAAAATAGAATTAGAAACGGGATCAAAAATCAAAGGCTCAACAACTTTGAAAGAACTCTTAAAAAGACCAAACTTTCATTATTCAGATCTAACTAAATATAATTTGAATCAAACAAATCTAGGTTCTTCAATACAGGAAGGTGTTGAAATAGATATTAAATACGAGGGTTACCTTAAAAGACAAAAAAACAACATAGAACAAATAAATCGTCAAAGCTGTAAATCTCTGCCTCAAGAAATAAATTATGAAAAGATAGAGACATTATCTTTAGAAGCTAGAGAAAATTTGAATAAGATAAAGCCAAAAAATTTTGGTGATGCTTCAAAAATCCCCGGTGTAAGCAAAGCTGATTTAACTGCATTACTTGTTTGGCTAAAAATAAGAGAAATAAAAAAAGAAAAGGCAAATATTTTTGTCGAAAAAAAGTTATCATCTTAAAAGGATTCCGTCTGAGCACTGAATAATAAACTTTTTAAATCACCAAAAATTTTATGGGAAGAAAAAGCCTCTACTTTTTTAGTGAAAAATTCATTACCAAAAATATCTGGTCCATGGAAATTAATGCTGCTTGGAGATGGAAGTCCAACTAGACATTTACAGCTTTTAACTAATCAAGAGACGAAAATTAAATTAATTTCAATGCAAATAGATCCTCTATTCATCGAAGAGGGCCCTAAAGAATTAAATCAGTTAAATGGACCTTTAATTAGAAGACAAGTATGGATTAAAAACAATAATAAAAACCTAGCATGGGCTGAAAGTTGGTGGAATGCAGAACAAGTGAATGAAAATTTAAAAGCCAAAGAAGAACCAATTTGGAAGAATTTGACACAAGACAGATCAGAATTGTTTAGAGAAGTTGATCGAATTTCACTTGTTAATTCAAATTGGTTAGAGGATCAATTTTGTTTTAAAGGTCCATTCTGGTCAAGAAATTATAGATTTTTTCGAGACAAAAAACCCCTAACAATTATTAGAGAAGTATTTAATCCACATTTAGAAAGTTTATTAGGCTATTCAGGAATTAAAGAATTTACGAAACTATACTCTTCTTCTTCTTGATCTGGGAAGATTTCTTGATTTTGATTGAACTTGTTGGTTTGATTGATCTCTCGAAGTATTAATCTCTTTTTCTGAAGCTCTTTGCCATCTTTCAACTTTGAAATCCATTTCATCTGGCCAATCTTCGTCCTTGCCCTCTTTAACGTAAGGTAATTTTTTTTGCTCAGTTGTCTGTAAAGTTTTTGGTTGCCGTAAAGATATCGCTTCTAAAGGTCTTTTTGAGTGCTGTTTAGCAGATTCATAAGAATTTGATTCTCTGGAAAATGTCTTAATATCCCTATTATCATCGTAAAAATTCTCATCATTCCAATCATCATTATCTTCATCAAAAAATAAATCTACTTTTTCAGATACCCATCTTCCTACTTTTTTAACACTCTTACTTGTTATTCCTTGAAAATCTGAGTTCCTTCTTTTTCCTGGTCTGGCACCAGATACTCCATCAACAAATTGTCTTCCAGTTTCGAAAATTT
>QCCW01000012.1 GCA_003281125.1 Prochlorococcus sp. AG-347-N23
AAATGATGTTTCTGCATTATAGGTAGATCAAGATTATCAATTTCTTGAATAATTTCTATGTTTAATGGGTTAGACAAGGGATCAAGATGATTAGACATTAATTTTTAGTTTTAATAAAGGAAAAAAACTCAATATTGGGGTTATCTTTCGTTAGAGTATATAAAGCTAATTGTAATAAGTTATTTTTGATAACATGGTCAACGAAAATTTAGTTAAAGATGTTGTAAAAGAGCCTTACAAATATGGTTTCGTTACTGATATTGAAACTGAAAAAATAGAAAAGGGATTAAATGAAGATATCATAAAATTAATTTCACAGAAAAAAGAAGAGCCACAATTTCTCCTTGATTTTAGATTAAAAGCCTTTAAAAAATGGCAAAAAATGAAAGAGCCTGATTGGGCAGCATTAGGATATAAAAAAATTGATTATCAAGATATTATTTATTACTCTGCTCCTAAGCAAAAAGAGAAAATTTCCAGCTTAGATGAAGTTGATCCCAAACTTCTTGAGACCTTTGACAAATTAGGAATACCCCTCACGGAGCAAAAAAAACTCACAAATGTAGCAGTAGATGCTGTCTTTGATAGTGTTTCTATCGCCACAACTTTTAGAGAAGAACTTGCTGAGCATGGAGTTATATTTTGCTCAATTAGTGAAGCAGTAAAAAATCACGCGGATTTGATTGAAAAATATTTAGGTACAGTAGTTCCAGCTAGTGATAATTATTTTGCAGCACTAAATTCTGCAGTTTTTAGTGATGGCTCTTTTGTTTATATCCCAAAAGGTGTTACCTGCCCTATGGATTTGTCTTCCTACTTCAGAATTAATAGTGGGGATTCAGGACAATTCGAAAGAACACTAATCATTGCTGAAGAATTAAGTTCGGTAAGTTATCTAGAAGGTTGTACAGCTCCAATGTTTGATACAAATACCCTACATGCAGCAGTTGTAGAGCTTATAGCATTAGACGACGCCTCAATAAAATATTCAACAGTGCAAAATTGGTATGCTGGTGATGAAGAAGGTATTGGCGGAATTTTTAATTTTGTCACCAAGAGAGGAAAATGTTTAGGTAAGAGAAGTAAAATTAGCTGGTCTCAAGTTGAAACAGGTTCTGCAATTACATGGAAATATCCCAGCTGTCTTCTTTTAGGGGAAGAATCTGTAGGAGAATTTTATTCAGTTGCTCTCACCAATAATCTTCAGCAAGCAGATACCGGCACAAAAATGATCCATATTGGTCCTAAGACCAAATCAACTATTGTTAGCAAAGGTATTAGTGCAGGTAAATCAAAAAATAGCTATAGAGGTCTTGTCAAAATGGGAAGAAAAGCTACAGGGTCAAGAAATTACAGTCAATGTGATTCAATGTTAATAGGAGATCAAGCTTCTGCAAATACATTCCCTTACATCAAATCTCAACAACCCAATTCTGAAATTGAGCATGAAGCAAGCACATGTAGAATCTCAGAAGACCAACTATTTTATCTCCAAAGCAGAGGTATAGAATTTGAAGAGGCAGTATCTATGATGGTCAGCGGTTTTTGTAGAGATGTATTTAATCAATTACCTATGGAATTTGCTGCTGAAGCAGATAAGTTACTGGCACTTAAACTAGAGGGATCAGTAGGTTAATTAATCAATTTCTAAACTGATATGCAAAGTAAAATGAAAGAATCAGATCCAATTTTAGAAGTTGATAATCTCTCTGCATCTACTGATAATCTTCCAATTTTAAAAGGGATCTCACTTACTGTATATCCCGGAGAAATCCATGCCATCATGGGAAGAAATGGGTGTGGCAAAAGTACTCTTTCGAAAATCATTGCAGGACATCCCTCGTATAATATTACAAATGGCGACATAAAATTTTTAGGTGAAAACATCAACTCTCTAGAACCTGAAGAGAGATCTCAATCAGGAATTTTTCTTGGTTTCCAATATCCAATTGAGATTCCAGGTGTAAGTAATCTTGAGTTTCTTAGAGTTTCAACTAATGCTAGAAGGAAATTTCTCAACAAAGAAGAATTGGATACTTTTGATTTTGAAGAATTAGTTAAAGAAAAGTTAGAAATTGTGAAAATGGATCACGCATTCCTATCAAGGAGTGTAAATCAAGGCTTTTCCGGAGGTGAAAAAAAAAGAAATGAGATTCTGCAAATGGCTTTACTTGAGCCCAAGATAGCAATATTAGATGAGACCGATTCTGGTCTAGATATCGATGCTCTAAGAATAGTGGCATCAGGAATTAAAAAAATATCTAATGCACAAACTGGAATTATACTTATTACCCACTATCAAAGATTATTAGATGAAATTAAACCAAATTATGTCCATGTTATGTCAGACGGGCAAATCATAAAGACTGGTGAGAGTGATCTTGCTCTAGAGCTCGAGGAAAAAGGGTATGAATGGACTGATAACTTTATAAAAGAGACCTAAACAAATGGAAATTATTGAAAAAATAAAAACTAATAAATCGTATAATAACCTAACAGAAATACAAAAAATCTGTCTTCATAAATTACAATCAAGCCCTCTCCCTAATCCTAAAAGTGAACTATGGAGACTTTCCAATAAATCAAAATTGTCAACCTTTTTAGATTACTCAGTTAATGAAAAAGATTCAAAATTTGATATACCATATCCGAAAAATTCCCAAAGTATTATTAGATTAATAATTGGTGAGAATTGCCAAATTAAATTAAATGAGAAAAATTATTCAATACACCAATTAAGTGAGGATGAATTACAAAAATATATCAAGGAACAGATATCTTTTTTTAAGCAAAACGAAAATTGGAGTGACCTACTAAATCTGTCTTTAAGTTGTAAAAATAATATTTTGGGATTAAAAATAAATGGATCAAAAATTCCTCCTATTGAAATTTTTAGTCACGCATCAATTAATTCTTTAAAGGCAAAAACCCTCGTAATTTTTTTAGAAAAGAATTGTGATGTTGAATTATTACAAGTAAATCTTGGTAAAGAAAACTCTTCATTATCTCAATCAACTTTCTTTTGCTTGAAAGAAAATAGTTCCTTAAATCATGGTGTTGTTTCTTACGGTGAAAACAGATCCAATCTATTAAATTCTCTCAATGTAATTCAACAAAAAAATAGTGCATACAACTTAGGATCTTTACATTTCAAATTCAATTACGCGAGATTTGAAATTAGTATTAAACAAGCTGAGGGGAACGCTAAAACAAATATCAAAGGTATGCAAATAACAAAAAAAGATGAGCAGATTTCAACCTATACAAAAATAGAATTTAATGGCCCAAATGGATTTCTAGATCAAATTAATAAATCACTTGCTGATGATAAATCACATGCAATATTTGAAGGTTCAATAATAGTTCCGAAAATTGCACAGAGAACTGATGCTTCGCAATTAAGTAGAAATTTACTTTTATCAAATCTCGCACAAATAGATACCAAACCTCAATTAGAAATAATTGCTGATGATGTCAAATGCAAACATGGGGCTACAATTTCGCAACTAAATGAAGAAGAACTTTTTTATATGCGAACAAGAGGGGTCACATTAACAGAAGCAAGTAAACTACAATTAAGTTCTTACTTTCAAGAAATAATTTCATTCATTCCAATTTCAAAACAAAAATGGGATTTGCTTGATAAACTTTTAAATGACAATTAATGGAAACGATTCAAAATTTTCCTGAAATAACGAAGAAAGACTTTCCTCTTTTAAATAAGAACTTAAAAAGTAATGAGCAAATTATTTATTTAGACCATGCAGCAACCACACAAAAACCAATACAAGTCTTAAAAAAAATTGATGAATATTACAAAAACTTTAATGCCAATGTACATAGAGGGGCACATCAATTAAGTGCAAAAGCAACAGAAGAATTTGAAAATGCACGATATTTAATTAGCCAATATATAAAAGCGAATTCAGCAAAAGAAATTATTTTCACAAGAAATGCCACTGAGGCAATCAATTTAGTAGCTAGATCATGGGGCGAATATTTATTAAAAGAAAACGATGAAATTCTTTTATCAATAATGGAGCATCATAGCAATATTGTTCCATGGCAAATGGTTGCAGCAAAAAATAAATGCAAATTAAAATTTATAGGTATAGATAAAGATGGGAAATTAGATATAGACGACTTTAAATCAAAACTAACATCTAGAACTAAACTTGTTAGCTTAGTTCATGTTAGTAATACTCTAGGTTGCTGTAATCCAATCAAAGAAATAACTAAATTGGCTAAACAAAAAGGTTCTTTAGTCTTAATTGATGCATGCCAAAGTTTGGCTCATCAAAAAATGGATGTGATTGATCTAAATATAGATTTTTTAGCTGGATCAGGACATAAATTATGCGGTCCAACAGGTATTGGTTTCCTATGGTCAAGAAAAGAAATCCTAGAAAAAATTCCTCCTCTCTTTGGAGGTGGCGAAATGATTCAAGATGTTTTTGAAGAGACAAGTACTTGGGCAGAGCTACCACACAAATTTGAAGCTGGAACTCCAGCCATTGCAGAAGCAATAGGTCTTGCAGAAGCAATCAATTATATTAACAATATTGGATTGAATGAAATTCATGAATATGAAAAGACTATTACTAAATATTTATTTGAAAAATTAAATCAAATAGAAAAAATTGAAATCATAGGTCCATCGCCGGAGATAGATCCAGACAGAGCCTCACTTGCCACCTTTTATATAAAAAATATACATTCAAATGATATTGCTGAAATTCTTGATTCAAAAGGAATTTGCATCAGAAGTGGCCACCATTGCTGTCAACCTCTTCACAGATACATTGGAATTAAATCAACAGCTAGAATCAGCATGAATTTCACAACCAATAAGGAAGAAATTGATATTTTTATAGAAAAATTAAAAGATACTATTGATTTTCTAAAAATCAATTCTTAAATGTTCAAAGCATTTTTTAAAAATTCCTGAGATTTTTGCATTACTACTTCTTTATTTGCAATATTTCTAAAACCATGCCCTTCATTATCAAAAAAAATAACTTCTGAATATTTATTATTCTGAATCAAAATTTCTTGTATTTTTAAAGTTTGTTTATAAGAAATAACTGTATCTTTTTTTCCATGAAACAATAAGATAGGTTTTTTTATTTTGTTAATATGATTTATCGGTGATCTATTTATATAATCATCATGGTCTTTGGCATAATTTCCTACCAAAGAATTTAAATAATCTTTTTCAAACCTATGGGTATTGTAATGCATATCCTTCAAATCAATAACAGGATATTTGCAAATTGCTGCTGTAAAAATAGAACCATATAATAAACAATTCAGGGCAGTTAACCCGCCAGCACTATTCCCAAAAATTACTACTTTTTCACTATCAACTTGATTTGATTTAATCAATTCAAGAGCTAGTGCTTTGCAATCATAAGAATCAACAATACCCCATTTATAATTCAACCTCTCTCTATATTCTTTGCCAAATCCTGATGATCCTCCATAATTGACTTCAGCAACAAAAAATCCCTTCGACGTCCAATATTGAACTTCAGAATTATATGATCCATCAAAACATGAAGTTGGTCCGCTATGTGCTCTAATAAGGAGAGGTGGCTTTCTAAAATTTTCAACAAGCGGTCTATAAATAAAAGAATGAGTTGATTTATCTTCAAAACCTTTAAACCAAAATGTTTCAGGTTTTGAACAATCTTTTATATGATCAAAAAATATCTGCTCAAAAATATTTGATAAAACTTTTTTTGCAAAATCAATTTCAAATACAATTCCCAAAAAATCAGATCCATAACCCTTTAAAAGAACTTTTTTCCGAAAAACACTGAAATCACTAATTGAGGTAAAAGGAGTAGAAAATTCTTTAACAAATTCAAGATCTTTATATTGTTCCACGATTAAACTATTTTCTTTTTTCGCTACACAAAATAAATTTTTTTTATTCCCTGAAAAAAATGTTATTCCAGTGACCCATTGTGGTTCTCCATATTCAATGAAATTTCTCTCTACTCTTTTCTTAATAAAAATATTCTCAATTTCACCAACATCTAAAAACAATAAGTTCCACCATCCAGAACTATCTTCAGAACATACCAAATGTGTTTCACTTATCCAATAGGGTTGAAAAAAAGAAACTTTTTTTTTGGAATTTATCAGCTTATTTGGGAATTTTTTTATTTTTTGTATCTCCCCATCTTGATCTATTTGAGCAAAAAACAGCTCATTTTTCTCCCATGGCATATATGGAGAATACCACTCTATCCAGGAAAGTAAGTTAGCAGATCTATTAGAAGATAATTCTCCAGCAAAATTTTTAAATTTTTTTATTCGGTGAATATCTTGTTTAGTTTTTTTTAAATTTAAAGAAAATAAATAATCTCTATTATTTATTTCGCAAATTCCATATAGTAAATTTTTTTCAGAAATCACAAATGAAGAATCAAAATTTCCATCAATTGATTTTGATAGTTGATTAGGTTCTTGAACTGATACGAGGTATTTATTTAGGCTTCTATCAGTTGACGCTGCATCTTTAAAAATTTGAAACCATACTGCCTTGGTAATCTGATCTATCCATATCAAATAAAAATTATTTTTAAAATTTATACATTTATAAGATTTACCTCCATATCCATGAAAATTATTTTTAATATTATATTTTTTACTTGTTAATTGCTGGGGAATAGCTTCTTTGACATTAAATGGTCTTGCAAAAATGGCATTTTCATTTTGACCTTCACCAACAACATCAATCCAAAAGATGGTATCCCTAATAATAGTTAATTCCTTGAAAGCATTTTTTTTAGATTCAGTTTGCCTAACTTTTAACTTCTCATTATTACTCATTTAAAAAAATATAAAGAAAGTAAATTAAAGTGCTAGTATTTTTATAGCTAAACTCTTATCTAAAAACTTTTTTACCGTGGCAAACCATTTTTCACAACTTGCAAAAAAGTCAAGAACAAATGGAAGCTCAGAAAAAATTGCAAAAGAACAAACAGGTAAGCCATCTCTAGATATTTATAAACTTGGTGATGATGTATTAAGAAAAAATTCCAAAAGAATAACTAAGGTTGACGAATCGATTAGAAAACTTGCTAGAGAAATGCTTCAAAGCATGTACGCAGCTAAAGGAATAGGACTTGCAGCACCTCAAATTGGTATCAACAAAGAGCTTCTTGTCATAGATGTAAATTTTGAAGATTCAGCAGCAGAACCTCTAATATTAATCAATCCAGAAATTACAGACTTTGGAACAACCCTTAATTCATACGAAGAAGGCTGCTTAAGTATACCTGGTGTATATTTGAATGTAGTAAGACCATCAACTATAAAATTAAAATTTAGAGATGAAATGGGGAGACCCCGTAAAATGAAAGCAGATGGACTTCTAGCGAGGTGTATTCAACACGAAATGGATCACTTAAACGGAATATTATTTGTTGATAGAGTTACATCAACAGATGATTTGAACAAAGAACTTATAAAGGAAGGGTTCAACGAAAAAGACGTAATTTCTATTGATTAATCTAATGACTGAAACTACAATATTTCAAAAAATAATTAATGAAGAAATACCCTGCGATAAGATTTATGAAGATGAGTTTTGTATTGCGTTTAATGATATCCAAGCGCAAGCACCAGTACATTTTTTAGTAATTCCAAAAAAAGCAATTATCAGCTTATCAGATTGTATTGAAGAAGATGCAAATTTATTAGGGCATTTACTTTTTGTTGGTAGCAAAATAGCTAAATCAAAAAATTTAACAAATTGGAGAACAGTAATTAATACTGGAGCAGAATCGGGACAAACAGTTTTTCATTTACATATTCATTTTTTATCTGGAAGAAAAATGAATTGGCCCCCAGGTTAAAACTCTCGAAAGAAATGTTTATGGGTTATAAATAAAGAAAAAACACAATGAATACCCCAGATTCCTTAAATACTGAATCCAAAAATTTATTCAACTTAATATCAAAAAATTGGGAAGAGCTAGACGATTCACTCAAAACTAAGTTAATAAAAATTTGGAGAGTTTTAACTTATAAATGGCAATTACAAATTTTATTTAATCTACCTTTTCTTTTATGGTGGGTATTAGATAAAACTTTTCCAATAGTTCATAAATTTGATACAACAATCTTGAATTACTTAAATTTACCTGACTGGGCACTTTCATTTATTGGCTTTGGTCAATAGACTGCTAAAAGTTATAATTTTCCTTATAAAAATTGTCGAGTAATGAATAAAACAGTTAAAAATAAATCCAAAATACTGTATCAATTACAAAAATTAAGGAAGCTTTCTCAACCATTTTTTCTTCCTATAGATCAATGTAATGGATTTCAATTCATATGGCTTTTGATTTCTCTTTTATTTTGTGTTGGTGGAGTAGTGCTTGTTGGTCTTACAGGAATAATCAGTTTTTTTGAAAGCTTTCAACCAATTTTTCTTGAAAAGTATTTCGGAGGTGTAGTTAGTACAGTCAATTCAATTTGGGCTGGTAGTTGGGGATTGCTTTTCTCTGCCTTATTTCTAATTGGATCAGGAAGCTTTTTTAGCTTAAGACGTCAATTAAAAAATCGTAGATGGTTACATTGGTTATTCCTTGCGATAATTGTATTAATGCTTTTAGCTGTAAACGGAATAAACGCAGGTATTGGATTTATTGCGAGAGATTTAACAAATGCTTTAGTAGAAAAACAAGAAGATGGGTTTTATCGGATATTGGGGATTTACGCTTGTTGTTTCGCTGTGGCTCTACCAATACGTGTTTCCCAAATCTTTTTTACATATAAGTTAGGAATAATTTGGAGAGAATGGCTTTCAAAAAGTTTAGTCAAAGACTATATGACAAATAAAGCTTATTACCAATTAAATCCCAATGATGAAGAACAAACCGATGTAGATAATCCTGATCAAAGAATCACAGATGATACCCGAGCTTTTACCGGGCAAAGTCTCTCTTTCACATTAGGTATTTTTGATGCCCTACTAACATTTTCACTAAATATTCTTATTTTATGGAGTATTAGTACAACACTTACTTTTTCTTTATTTGGTTACGCTGCATTTGCAACTTCTATCCTTTTAATTGCTGGGAAAAATCTTGTAAAGATTGACTTTGATCAACTCAGATATGAAGCAGATTTTAGATATGGCTTAGTACATATTAGAGATAATGCTGAATCAATAGCCTTTTACTCTGGGGAGAATCCTGAACGAAGTGAAACTGAAAGACGCTTAGTAGAAGTGGTGAGAAACTTTAATTTACTGATTATATGGAGAGTAATAATAGACGTCATGAGAAGATCCATTAATTATGCTGGAAATTTCTTTCCATATTTAATTATGGCAATCCCTTACTTTAAAGGTGATATTGATTATGGACGTTTTATTCAGGCTAGCTTTGCATTTGGAATGGTTGAAGGTTCGTTATTTTTCATTGTTAATCAAATCGAAGAACTTGCGAAATTTACTGCTGGTATTAGCAGATTAGAAGGTTTCCAATCAAAAGTTGAATCCATTAGTCAAACCAACCCAACAAGCAATCAAAACGTTATTACAGATTATCCCTCTATTATTATTAATAATGCTGACCTTTGCCCACCAGGCTCAAATAAAACAATAATTAAAAATTTAAATTTAAGCATCGACAATAATCAATCACTTTTGGTCGTAGGACCATCTGGGTGCGGAAAAACATCTTTACTAAGAATGATTAGTGGTTTATGGGAACCCAATCAGGGAGTAATTAAAAAACCAAAAATTGGGGAATTATTATTCATACCTCAAAAACCATATATGTTGCTTGGTTCTTTAAGGGAACAATTATGTTATCCCACAGAAGTTAAGAAATTTAGTGATGAACATCTTACTTCTGTACTTCATGAAGTAAATTTAAAAACCTTAGTGGATCGTTATCCCAATCTTGATATCAAACAAGATTGGCCAAGAATTCTCTCTCTCGGCGAGCAACAAAGATTAGCTTTTGCAAGACTCTTACTTAATTCTCCAAGATTTGCAGTACTTGATGAAGCAACAAGTGCTTTAGATATTGACACTGAAAAAAAACTATACAGTTTACTAAAGAAACGAGAACTTTCTCTAATTAGTGTTGGACATAGACCTAGCTTAAAAGATTTTCATGAAAATATTTTAGAATTGAATGGACAAGGAGACTGGAAATTATTGACTTCTGATAAGTATAATTTTAATGATTAGAAAAAAAAATGAATCCTAAAGAAGAACAAACCAACTCAGAAGTTACTAAATTAGAGAATGAAAGTTCAATAGAAAAGCAGAAAGATGAAAATAATATTAATGAAGAAATCGGAAACAATAAATTAAATGAAAAATCAATAGTTATTGAAGATGAGTATAAATTCGGATGGAGTAGTTATTCTGAAATAACTAATGGAAGATTTGCAATGATAGGATTCCTAGCAATAATACTAATTGAATTATTTAGTCAACAATCATTTTTAAAATGGGCAGGAATCTTATAGTTAATCATCAAATCTAGAACTGTTATCTCTAGGTTTCTTTTTGTTTGCTCCAACTGTATATCTACCATTTTGATTATTTGAATTTGATCTAGCTGAAGAACTTACTCTACGATTCTCACGTGTTTTTTTCTGATTAGAATCTTTGAATGCAGCATCTTCGACTTGAGTTTTTGAGGTTTGCGGCCTAATAGAAGATCTTGTAGGTTTCTTTCTTAATGGAGAGGATTCATCAGAAATAGAAATATTATCTTGTCTAGAAACTGTCCGATTCATTCTAGGTCTTGATCCAGTTCTAACTCCAATGCGTGATGAGTTTCGTCTTTCGCCAAAATTATTTGTTTGTGATTGATCGCTATTTCTATCTTCAGGAATCTTTCTTCTTCTTGTAGGTTCTTCATTATCAAACTTATTTACTTCTCGTGTGGATGACCTTCTTCGACTCACAGCAGCAGAAGGTATAGCTCTAGAAATATTTCTCCTACTAGATCTACCCTCCGCATAGTCATCTTCAAATTCATCTTCTCGAGGTTTAAATCTTCTTGATGGCCTTTCAGATTCTTCAAACCTATCGTAATCATCATTTAATCGACCTCTAGAATTTCTAGGCACATCTGCGATGGGATCATCATCAAAATAAGATGACCTTCTAGCTTGATCAGTAGCAACTCCCCTCAATCGCACGCTTTCATATGCGAAAAATACTGTGGTTCCTGCTAACAAGAACTGACCAAATTGAAGGATAGGATCTAACCTCCAGCCTTGAAAAAATAATATTCCCCCGCACAAAAGTCCTATTGCTGCGAAGAAAACATCATAATCTCTCGCCAATGCAGGTTTAAAAGACCTTAAGAAATAAAGGCCACCTCCACATACGGCTAGAACTATACCAACAATACTTGCCCAATTGAGACTAGCATTGACCACAATCTTTCTCCAAAATTTATTTTAAAGGGTTACTTAAATCACCCTATATACATAGTGTACTTAAAACTTCTACAAAAACTAGCGTCTTCCAGTAGAAGTGCGATCAAGTGAATCTTTCTGACTAACAAAAATCAAAAATGCTGTAGCTGGAATAACGATAAGTAAAGCAGCTGCAATAAAACTACCTATCATTCCAACTGCGGAATTATTGGCAACTTCAGCAGAAAAATCGGCAGCTAGTACTAAATGTGAAATTTGAAACACTTTTTAAATATTAAATTCTCAATTTATAATACGAATTAAATACATTTCAATGGGTTATTTATTAAGATGAATTAAATAATTGTGATTTCCTTGCTTTTAAACTCTCTCCAAACTTTAGATGTCAGTTTAGGAATCTTTCTATCATATCTAACTATAGTTTTTTTACTAAGATTAATTTTAACTTGGTATCCAAAAATTAATCTTAGTAAAGGTTTGTGGTTATTAATTTCAATACCATCTAACTCTATTCTTAATTTAACTAGAAAATTTATACCCCCTATTGGAGGAGTTGACGTTGGTCCTGTAATTTGGATAGGAATTATAAGCTTTTTAAGAGAGATTTTAGTTGGTCAACAAGGGCTTATAAAAATTGCATTGAATACGCATATTTCATAAAGGGTATTTCATTATTCCTTAGTAATTTGGCAATAATTCTTCCTCTACATATTTAGTATGTATTTTACCTTCCTTAAATTTAGTTTTATTCAATAAGGTTAGATGAAAGTTAATTGTTGTAGGAATACCAGTTACTGCGCATTCATTTAAAGCCCTATTCATACGTTTAATAGCAGTATTACGATCTTTCCCCCAGACTATTAATTTACCAATCAAAGAGTCATAAAAAGGAGGTATTTCATAACCGGTATAAACATGACTGTCAACTCTTACACCAGGGCCGCCGGGAGGTAGCCAACCAGTTATTTTTCCAGGCGATGGTCGGAAATTATGGGAAGGATCTTCAGCGTTGATTCTACATTCAATAGCATGGCCATTTAAATGTATATCATCCTGATTGAATTCTAAGTTTGCTCCGCTTGCGATTTTAATTTGCTCAGCTATTAAATCAACTCCTGTAACCATTTCAGTAACAGGATGTTCAACTTGAATCCTAGTATTCATTTCCATAAAATAAAAATTATTTTCATCATCAACTAAAAATTCAACGGTACCGGCTCCTTCATAACCAATACTTTTTGCAGCAGCGATAGCTGCCTTTCCCATTTTTTTTCTTAGTTCAGCATTAATTGCAGGGCTAGGAGACTCTTCCAATAATTTCTGATGTCTTCTTTGAACTGAACAATCTCGTTCTCCTAAATGAACAACATTACCTGACCTATCTGCCAAAATTTGAATTTCTACATGTCTTGGCTTCTTTATAAATTTCTCCATATATAAACCATCATTACCAAAAGCTGCTTCTGCTTCACCCTGAGCTGCTTTGAACATCTTTTCAAGATTATCAGCGTTTTCAACCAACCTCATGCCTCGTCCACCTCCTCCAGCAGTAGCTTTGATAATTACCGGATAGCCAATATCATCTGCCAGTTTATAAGCTTCATTAATATTTGATAACAAGCCTTTACTACCAGGTACTGTTGGAACACCTACTGCCTCCATAGTTTCTTTTGCTGTAGATTTATCTCCCATTGATCTGATAGCTTTAGGAGATGGACCAATAAAGACTATGCCGTGATCATTACACATCTCAGCAAATTTATCATTTTCAGCGAGAAATCCGTAACCAGGATGAATGGCATCGACTCCTCTCGATGTAGCAGCAGCAAGTATATTCGGAATATTTAGATAACTCTTATTACTTAACGAGTCTCCAACGCAGACAGCTTCATCAGCAAGCTGAACGTGCAATGCTTTTTTATCAATGGTGCTAAAGACTGCAACAGTTGCAATTCCTAATTCTCTACAACTTCTAACAATTCGCAAAGCTATTTCTCCACGATTAGCAATTAAAACTTTTTCAACCATTATGAAAATTAAATTGAAGAAATGAAAATGACTTAAAACAAAAATTCTTTGCCAAAGTATTTAACAAAATTTTTTTAGTTATCAGAGGACATTTTTTACAATACAACCTAGAACGTTATATATGTATAAATATTTGTTTTATGCAATAGAAAAATAATTCATCATATTAAAAAATTCTCTTTTAAAAATCCATCCCTATATCAGTCAATAATGTATTATGTCTTTAAGGTTTAGGTACCCTCCGGTGCTTGAGAACCCTTTGCGGATGTGGCGGAATTGGTAGACGCGCACGTCTAAGGAGCGTGTGGCTTAGGCCTTGCGAGTTCAAGTCTCGCCGTCCGCATTTAATGAATTCACGTTGAACTGCAATGCAAAAAAAATCAGTTGCAGTAGTTATAGTTTCTAATGGTCCTGGTGAATTAGCTACATGGGTAAATCCTGTAGTCAATGAGCTTAACAAAATAAATGAATCTCTATGTAATGAAGATGAGGTCAATTTCACTCTTAGATTAGTCCTTGTTCCTTGCCCAAATGCCACTGGTAAGGAAGTTATAATTGCAAATTCATGGAATAAATTCGAATTAATTACAGAATCGAAAAGTTTTTGGAAATTATTAATTAAGCCACGTTCTTTTGCGAATTGGCCCAAAAAAGGAGTAGTGATTTTCCTTGGTGGGGATCAATTTTGGAGCATTTTACTAGCTAAAAGATTAGGTTATGTAAATATCACATATGCTGAATGGATTTCGCGATGGCCTCAATGGACAAACAAAATTGCTGCTATGAATAAAAAAGTAAAAGAGTTAGTTCCAAAGAAATATAAATATAAATGTCAAATAATTGGTGATTTAATGGCAGATATCAAACTTGATAATGCAAGATCAATAAAAAATAAAGAAAAACACCATATTGCATTATTGCCTGGATCTAAAAAAGCAAAGCTCTCTGTTGGAATTCCTTTTTTCTTAGAAATTGTAGATCATATAGCTGAAGAAAATAAAAATATAAATTTTATAATTCCCATTGCCCCAACCACAGATAAAAGTGAATATTTATTTTTTCAAAGCGAGAAAAATCCAATCGCAAAATATTACTCATCAAAAATCAAAACAATTAAAAACATCAAAGACTCCTGTTTTGATTACGTAATTGAAACATCAAAAGATACAAAAATTTATCTAATTAAGAAACATCCTTGCTATGAAATATTAAAAGAGTGTGATCTTGCAATTACAACTGTAGGGGCAAATACGGCAGAATTAGCAGCAATTGCTCTTCCAATGTTAGTTGTTCTTCCAACTCAACATTTAAATATGATGAATGCTTGGGATGGAATTTTTGGATTAATTGGGAAAATTTCATTGATTAATAGAGTCCTAACTTTTATAGTTAGATATTTTTATTTTAAAAAAAAGAAATTTTTTGCTTGGCCAAATATTAAATCTCAAAGAATGATTGTCCCTGAAAGGATAGGAAATATTTCACCAAGAAATGTTGCAAGAGAAGTGTTATTTCTTTTAAAAAATAGAGATCAATTAAAAAGTATTAGTAATAATTTACGCAATGAAAGAGGCGATATAGGTGCCGCAAAAAAACTTGCTTCTATGATTATTAATTCAATAAAAAAACTTTGACAATTACCAGGGATCATCAATTTCAAAATTTTCTGATTTTTTATTTTCTTTAATTAAATTTTGTTCATCTAATGGTTCAATATCTAAAGTTTCTGTTGCATTTTGAATTGGTCTTTTGGAAGCTAAATTAGTATTTAATTGTTTCTTTTTCTGAAAATCAATATTCTTTTCTTCATCTATTTGATTAACACTATTTTGATTATCAACCTGATCAGAATAATCATCCTCCATATATAGCTTTTTTCTGTTAATTATTTCTTCCGAAGTATCATTTATTTCTACATATTCGAGTTCATCTTCATAGTCATCTTGTTCAACAACTTCTTCTTCATATTCTTCAACTAAATTATTTTGTTCTTCTGATTCCGAACCAGAAAGTAACTGATTCTCAACTGGTACAAGATTTGCTGAATATCCATTTGCGTCCCTTTCATCCCAGGAAGAGCCTCCTACTCCAAGTTTCTGAAGTAGACCACTACTTAATTGGTTCAACTTCTCTTCAGCTCCTTCATAAACAATAATCCTATCCGTGCCACTACTTACAATTTCCTCAACAGGAATTTCCCAAGTACTTAAAACTCCCTCACCTAACAGTGGAACACCAATTGCACCCATAACAAGAGAAATCAAATCCCCAGTCTCAATATCAAAAGAAAATCCAAGAACTCTGCCTAAAAGTTGTCCAGATTCTGTAATCACCTGACAATTAATTACCTTTCCATATCTTTCCGGAGAAAAGCCTTCACTTAATGAATCTAGGGAGTCGACTAATATGACATCTCCAACTTGCTTTATACTTTCTAAGGGCATCCATTTTGGTAAACCTGGTAAAAATCTTGTAAGTGGATTATCTCTTAGTCCCAAGGCGACCACCTCTCGTCTATCAATATCAACAACAACTTCACCAACCACACCTAAACGTCTTCCAGTATCAGTAGTTATAACTTGTGTTCCCATCAATTCTGACCTTAACCATAAACGTTCGCTAGGAACAGAATAAGGGCGATTCTGATTTGCAGATGTGTTAGACAAACTCATAAATAACTTTTTATCATTCTGACGTATAAATTTAAAAAAGTGAGTTTATGCAGCATTTGGTAACCCAAGAACTTGAGTATTAGCACCTCTTGCTTGCGCAACACCAATTGTTCGTTCAGACGCACTAATCATAGGCCTTCTATGACTCACTACTATAAATTGAGCATTTGATGACTGATTTGATATTAATTTTGATAACCTTTCAACATTTATACCATCTAAAAAACTATCAACCTCATCTAGTGCATAAAAAGGTGAAGGTTTATATTTCTGCAGAGCAAATAAAAAACTTAAAGCAGTTAAGGATTTTTCACCACCTGACATAGAGGCTAACCTTCTGACATTTTTTCCTTTAGGGTGAGCTACTAAAGTTAATCCTCCTTCTAAAGGAGAATTTGGATTTTCAAGTTGAAGGAAACCATCTCCTTCAGATAGATTTGCAAAAATTTCTCTAAAGTGTTTGTCAACTTCTATAAAAGCTTGCATAAAAGCCTCCTGACGCATAGTCGATACAGTCTCTATTCTCAGCAATAATTCAGATCTTTCATTAGATAGGATTTCTAATTTTTCTCGTAAATCATTTAATCTCTCAATTAATTCTTCTAATTCATCGAGAGCCAACATATTAACAGGTTCTAAGCTTTGTAGTTTTGCATTTATAATGGAGATTTCTGATTGCAAAGATTCAAGACTCTTCCCTTCATATTCACCAAACTTCGGGGAAGGATTAGGTAAATCATTTTTATAATTTTGTAATTTTATTTTCTCGCTCCTAATCTCTTCCTTCAGTGAATGCATATCCCTTTCAAGATATTCAAGCTTTAATAAATAATTATTATATTCTTGTTTTTTATTTGAAATTGAAGAGTTTAATTCATCTCTTTTCCTTCTCAATAAACCTAAATCCTTCTCTAGAGAATTTTTTTGATTATCGAGCACTAAAAGCTCTTTTTTTAATTCATCTCTTTTTGCTATCCATTCACTATGAGCAATCGAAAGATCTTTAATAGATTGCTGCAAGTTTTTTTCTTGTAGTAATGAAATTTTTAATGAATTATTGATACGCTCCTTATTTAAAGCGAATTGATTCTTCTTTTCTAGTAATGCATCTCTCTCCTTGATAAGTAATTCAAGTTTTTTATCAAGATTAGTAAAATCGCTATTAAAAGCAATTAATGATGATTTTTGATTTTTTTCATAATTATCCCTAAGAATAATTTGCAATTTATCAAACTTATCGTGATGAGGCTTTAATTCATTTTTTAAAAGATCTAACTCTTCAACTAATAAATTATTCGCACTATCAATTTTGCTAAAACTCGATTTAAAATCCTCAATTCTTTTCATGACAACATCAAGAGAATTTTGATTTACTTCAATTTCTTTATTGAATGATGCGCAATCCTCAATAATTTGACTGCGGTTGGAATTTAATTTATTGAGTTTATTATTTTTTATCATCAAGTTATTATTTGACTCTTTTAAAGCTTCTTCAATAACCCATAATCTCTTTTTTATAGGGCTGGAGTCATCAAGATCATTATTAATCCCGAATCTATAAGCTAGATCTTTATTTAACTTACTACCACCTGTAATAGCACCACTTGCTTCTAATAATTCACCACTTTGAGTAACCAACCTATTTTTTTGTTTAGATAACCTAGCTGAGGCTAAGTCTGAAAAAACCAAAGTATCCCCAAAAACATATCTAAAAACATCTGAATAAACTTCATCAAAAGTAATTAGATTAATAGCTTTATCAACAAATCCAGGCTCTCTATTATTGGCAAATCTTGAAATCTCATAATTCTTATTTTGACTTTTAATTCTATTTAAAGGCAAAAAAGTTAATCTTCCTGCTTTCTTCTTTTTAAGAACTTCTATTGCTTTAGCTGCAATATGATCATTGTCAACAACAATTTGTCCCAATCTATTTCCAGCAGCAATTTCTAATGCATATCTATTTTTTTCACTGACCTCTCCAAGTTGAGCGACATAACCATGTATACCTTCTAACCCTGCTTCTAAAATAATCCTGAGAGCGTATGAACCTCTTGATTCATTTAAAGCTTCTTTTCTACTTTCGAATCTAGATAAATCCTTTTCAAGTTTTAGTTGCTCATTGTTTAACCTTATTTTTGTTTTATTTAATAAATCTATTTCATTTTTTAAAGAATTAATTTCTGAACTATTACTTGTCAAGTTTTTTTTATTTATATCAAATGTCTCTTTTTGTCTTTGATATCCTTCTAAAAGTTTCTGTTTTTCTAATGCTAAAGCGTCGATCTGAGAAGATATTGTATCTTTTTGAATATTATTTTGGATCATTTCTTCTTCAACTTTCCTTTTTTTTATTTCCAAAGGATTAATTTTATTTTTTATACTTTCAAGCTCATTATTTAATTTGATACTTTGTTTTGAAAATTCTCCAGATTCTCCAGCTGCATCAGAAAGTTTTTTTCTAGATAATTTATGTTTTAATGAGAGATCATCAATTTGCAAGTTCAATTTCTTCAAAAAATTTTCATCAAAATCTTCTTGACTCATCTTTTCTGACTCTATATTCCTTTTAGATATTGCAATTTCATCTCTCTGCTTTTGTAATTTAATGCCCTCCTCTTTATTCAAATTTGATACTCTATCAAGTTCTCTCAAGCTAGAATTAATACTTCCAATATCAGAATTCACTTTTATCAAAGTATCCTCTCCTTTCTCCCTAAGCTCAGCAATCAGAATTTTCAAAGCACCTTCTAGGACTGATATTTCTTTATTAATAGATTCTTTTTGTTCGTTAAATAATATTTTATTTTTTTCAATTTCAGTTTCTTTTTTTTCGATGGATTCAACATGCTTAACTTGTTTATCAAAAATAAGAACTTTCTCTAATTGCATTATTTGAAATAGTTTTGCCTTTAACTCTTTATATCGCTTTGCTTTTTCACATTCTTTTTCAAGCTTATTTTTACTAGATTGCAATTCATTTTCTAAAATTTGACATCTCTCTTGTCTTTCGAAAACGTCATTTAATTTTGCATTAGTTTGTTCTATTCTCGTATCAAATAGTGCGACTCCTGCTAATTCATCAATAAGATTTCTTCTCTCCTTATTATTCATTGATACTATTCTTGTTACATCACCCTGCATAACAACATTGCTTCCCTCAGGATCGACACTAATATCCCTTAGTATTTTCTGTATTTGTTGCAGGGTACATTGTTTTCCATCAGAAGTATAAGTCGAAGCATAAGAACCCCCTGGCATAAGCCTTAATTTTCTAGAAACTACCCATTCTTTTTGATCTTTATTAAGAGCAATTTCATCTTCTTCTAGTTCCAATGGCGGAAGGTCCTCCCTTGGTGACCAATCTTGAATATTAAATTTTACCGACACAAATGTTTCGGATGACTTGCCCTCTTTAACTTTGGAGTTATTTATTAGATCTGGTAGTCTTTCTGCCCTCATCCCTCTACTATTAGCAAGACCTAAACAAAATAAAATTCCATCTAAAATATTACTTTTCCCAGAACCGTTAGGCCCAGTAACCACAGTAAAACCTTCTTCAAGCGGAATTTTTACACTTCCCCCAAAAGATTTAAAATTTTCAAACTCGACCTGATTGATATGTACCAATCTCAAGTCTCAATAGCTAAATAAGAATAACTAATTTGAAAAAATTCTCAATAGAAATATTAAGATTTTTTATGAATATTAATTATTTTTGCTCAATCTACAAAAATTACCCGAAATTTCAAAGAAACCATAAAGAATTTGGCCATCTAAAATGAATTGAAAATATTCGGAATCCACTTTATCAGAAACGTTTTTAAATATTCCATGATCTATTCTTTTAACAAATCCTCGATTTCCAGAAAGTTCACTCTCTATCATTGATAACCATATAAGTCTATGATTTGCCTGTTTAAAAATTTCTACAAAGCCTTGATTTAATAAAGGTATTTTTAAAAATTTCCAAGTTAAACAATCTTTTCCATTTTCAACAAGAAAATCATAATGAACATCTAAAGAATTCTCAGAATAAACTTTATGTTCAAGCAAAACCCATTTATTCATTATCTAAATAAATCTAATCTATTTTCAAAACAAAGTTGAGAGAAATATTTTCTTGTAGATGGTATATGTTATTTAATTGCTTGCATCAGGAACAAATCTTAAAGCAATGAATAGCAAACTTCCTGCTCCAGCAATAGCTGCTGCTATTAATCCAAAATCTGTAGGAATTGTGCGAGATGCAAAAATTAATGATGCAAATGTGATATCCATGATGAAATTTAAAATTATTTAGTAAATTTAGTAAATAGCTTAACAAAACCTTCTTGCAGAACAGAGTAGATAAATGAAATGTAAATAATCTTTTATATCTTTTTATTTTATATAAATCGCACAATTCTTTAGATAAGGGTTCCAAATTAAGAAAATTGGGTCTAATCTTAAAATAAATAGGTTTAAATAATGGAGACTTACCATACTCCCAAAGAAGTAGAAGAAAGAGAAAAAAACTCTGAACTTCCTGAAAAAGAAGTTATCGCAGAGAAATGGTTGCTTGAAAAAATTGACAGTTTAATTCCTTTAATAAAAGAAAAATGGCCTACCATTGCACAACAAACCCTTGAAGCCACAAAAGGTAGTATTGATGATTTAGTTGAGGTAATAGCTAGCCATAGTGATACCTCAGCAATTGGAATAAAGCGACAACTATTGGAAATTATTGATTCAATCCGAGAAAACAATTGGGAAATATCAGAAAAAATTGAACCTATAGAAAATCAATTAGAAGAGTTATTAGAGGAACTTAACAACACTCTTAGACCAAAAATAGAAAGTCCAATAAGAAAAAAACCAATATTATCTATTGCGATCGCCGCTGGTATAGGTTTACTAATAGGTACTCTCCTAAACAGTGGCAGAAAATAATATGGAAAAACCAAAAAATAAAAACTTTGCAAATACCGCTTCAAGAATTTCAGCTATCGCAAGTTCAGTGATGGATTTGCATGTAAGAATAGCTCTTCAAGAAGTAGATAGAGAAAAAAGAAGATTAATTAGTGGTGGAATATTTTTGGCAATTGGAAGCATATTACTATTATTAGTCCTAATTTGCATCCATATTATTTTTTATCTTTTTCTAACAAAATATAATAACTGGAATATTGAATATAACTTACTACTAATAATATTTATCGATTTATTTTTTGCAGGCTTAAGTCTGAAGCTTGGAGGGAAATTAGCCAAAGGACCCTATCTTCCTCAAACATTGGAGGGTTTAGGAAAGACTACAAAAGCGGTTTTAGGCAAAAAATAAATTACCTTATTAAATACTTTATCCATCTGCAATCTATCCCACCATTACTAACGGGAATTTTCAATGAGGATTTCATTTTTAAATATTTTGTTAGTTTTGGATTTCCACTTAACAGCCAAAATTCCCAGCCCGAAAAGTTATTCTTTAGGAAAATTCCCATTTGTTCATATAAACAAATCAATTCATTTTCATCGCCCAATTTTTTACCGTATGGAGGATTACATATAATTATCCCTGTTTGAAATTTTGATTGGATTTCTAAAAAATCATTATTTATAATTTCAATATAACCTTCGAGCCCAGCCAAAGATATATTTAGTTTCGCCTGCTCAAAAACCTTTTTATTAATTTCGCAGCCTATAATTTTTGGTAATTTTTCATAATTTATAATTTTATTTTTAGCCTTAATTTTTTCGTTGATATAAATATCTCTTCTAAAGTCCAACCAATTCTCAAAAAGATATACTTGATCAATATTTATAGGAACATCAAGACATTGGTTAACTGCCTCAATTAAAAAAGTTCCTGAACCGCACATAAAATCAATTAAAGGAACTTTGCCATTCCATTGAGTCATATTTATCAATCCAGAAGCTAAATTTTCTTTTATTGGTGCATTTCCAACTGCGGGTCTATAGCCTCGCTTATGTAAGCTTTCAGCACTACTTTGAAGACTTATAATTGCTTTATTATTATTTAAATGTAGATGAATTATAAAATCAGGATTATTTAAAGAAATATTTGATCTTTTATTCCAAAATCTTTCTTGCAAATCAGTTATAGAATTTTTAACTTCAAGAGCAGTGAAATGTGTATGAGTTAAAGAAGATGTTCTGCCAGTTACTTGAACATTAAATGATTTTTCATAATGCAACCAATTTAACCAATCAAATGAATCTCTAACCCCCTCGTATAAAGATTGCTTGTCGTAACAATTAAAACTTGCAATTTCTCTATAAAAACGAAAAGCTAATCTTGAATAGAAATGAACTCTATAAAAAGTATCAAAATCACATTCAAAATTTATAAATCTTTTATAGGTATTAATATTAAAGCCACCTAAATTTGAAATTTCTTCAGCTAAATATTTCTCTAGTCCCTCTGGAGCTGATGCAACTACATTCATATACGATAAAAACTTAATAAAAAAACTATTCAATACTCATTTTGCCTGTCAGAATATAAATGTCCAATTGGACTAGGTGATCTCAACCGATGTTTCGGACAGCGGTTCGATTCCGCTCAACTCCACTTTTTGGGGTTGTAATGGTTTCGACGGGGCATAAGGAAGGTGACTGAAGCCGGCTCGGTTAGAGCAAAAACACAAACGCTAACAAAATCGTTAGTTTCTCCCGTCAAACAGCACCAGTTGCTGCTTGATCCTTAAGGAGATGGGGTCATATCAGCCTTATCAACCAAATGATACGCGGAGTCTGGAAGGACTCCACTTCTTAAAAAATCTAAGAAGCAGTAGTAAATAATTTATTAGCGTGTAAATATTGCTGCAATTGCTTGTATTAAAAATAATTTTTTTAATTTAATAAGTATAAATACCGAGAAGGTAAGTTTTAAATTAATTTATCTTATTAAAAACTCCAATCACGCAAAATGGAATCTAATAAAAACCTAAATGACTTGATAATAAATCTTAAACCCAAAGTTATTAGATTCACTGGTAAAAAATTTCCGACTGAACTATGGAATAGTAGTTGTCAAATAAAAAAAATAAGAGGTTCTCGACCTAAAAATTAAATTAAATACTCGAAAAAGGATTTTTCGGCATTTTTTTCAAACAATTTTTTGAAATTTCTTGCAGTACTTTAAATTCATCTTCATTTAAATTCCATTTGAATACATTCGATATATCAATAACTTGAGATTTTTTTCGCATTCCTACAATTGGAATAGTTCCTTGGTAACAACACCAATTAATTGCTACTTGAGCTTGAGAAACTGATCTTTTATTCGCAATTTTTTTAAGACACCTTCGCAATTCATATGTTGGTTTTTTATAGTTTTGAATTAAAACATTTCGAATAAAACTGTTTTCTTTATCTTCATCTTTTTCTGGATCAATACAAAGTATACCAAAAGACAAAGGACTATAAGCAAAGAAATCAATATTATTCTCTTCGCAAATTTTTTTTACCCGATATTGTTTTTTTAAATCGGGAGCAAGTAAAGAAAACTGAATCTGAACGCTTTTTAGCCTCTGATTTCTTTGTGCCAAGAAATTAATTAATTTCGTCAATCTTTGAGGACCTATATTTGATAAGCCGATTTGAAAATCAAAACCTTGATCTTTTAAATTGCAAAGATTTTTTAACAGCCCTAATTCCTGCCAAGGATTGTATTTCGCAGTTGACCAATGTAATTGTACTATATCTAATTTATTGTTAAGCCTTTCTAAGCTTTTTAAAAAAGGTTTATTAAAGCCTCTTTCACCAATTCTCCAAGGGTAAGGTGCAAGTTTGGTTGCCACTAGAATTCTTTTTTTTTTCGCAGAAGAAGTGTCTAGTAAAAATTTACCTATCAATGATTCACTTCTACCTTGAAGATTCCCAGTACCGTAAGAGTCTGCAGTATCAATTAGATCAAATCCTCTTTGCAAAGCTTCATTATATGTCTCACGTAAATCATTGTCATTTACAGATTTGTAATTCCAAAAAAGCTTATTTCCCCAAGACCAAGTACCTAGTCCAATTCTTTTCTTCACAAACTTAACTTTATAAAGGACTATATAAGGTTATCTAAAAATATTGTCCTATTTAAAATATTTCAAAAAATAAGTTTTAACGAATTAAAAATCAAATTCTCTTGACATTAGGAAATTATTCTCCAAAGTAAGAGAAATAAAAATAAAAAAATTGTTTATTACCGTTTGCGGACAAAAAGGTGGAGTGGCTAAGACCTGCACAAGTATTCACCTTGCTAGTGTTTGGCATTCTGAAGGTAAAAAAGTTTGCATAGTTGATGCCGACAAGAATAGATCAGCATTAGCATACTCCTCAAGAGGTAACCTTCCTTTTCCAGTTTTCCCAGTCAGTTCAGCGGCAAAAGCATCAAGATCATCAGAAATCGTAATTACTGATGGTCAAGCAAGCAGTGATCAAGAAGAACTTAAACACTTAGCCTACGGTTCAGATTTAGTTATCTTACCTACCACTGCAAAGGCTAGATCAGTTGAGTTAACTGTTGAACTAGCTAATTTATTAAGCAACTTAAAAGTTAACCATGCAGTAATGATAGTAAAAGTTGATTTTAGGCAGCAAAAAGCAGCGCAGCAAGCCAAAGCAGCTCTAGAAAATTTTGGTTTATATGTTTTTGATACATTTATACCTTTACTTTCAGCGTTTGATAAAGCAGAAGCCTCAGGTAATGCTGTATTTCAAGCTGTAGATGATTTAGGTAGATCAGATCCTCGTCGAATGACGGGCTGGTCTGCTTATTGTTCAATTGCCTCACAAATTCCATGCCTGATTTCGAAGCTCTCATCCGACACCAACAACTCAAACAACCAACAACAAATAAGCGCTTAAAAGTAGTCGATAATCCTGATTTTGAGGAAGAAAAAGAGGAAGAAAAAAACGAAGAAACAAAAATTACAAGATTTGGATTATTAGTTAATTTTTTGGAAGTTTTATAGGTTCTGTAATTGGAACTTTAACAATTTTATTCCTTTATATAAATGAATATTTGCCAATAGATTTACTAAAACTAAAATAGTATATTTGCTATTAATTTATACGAATGCGTTTATTAATACACTCATATTTTGATACCTATGTAATTTGAATGCATTAGAGAGATTATAATGAAGAAATATTAATCACATTTATCTCAAACAAATCACCTTTTTATTTACCAAATTAAGTTAACAGAAATAATTTTGTTATTCATAAGTATCATTAGTACCTTTAAATAAGGAATTTTTAGAAAATTTTATAGGGAAAAATAATCATGATGTTTCTAAATGAAGGAAAACCATCTATCTTTATTCATATTCCTAAAACTGGCGGGAATACCATACAAAAAACATTATTTGATAAAAATCTATCTTTAGATGAAATGATCGTAACTGAACATCAAGATGGGATAAATCGTTTTGAAATTAAAGGAAAATATACAAAGCACAAACATATGAAACTAAGAGATTATTACAAAAATCAAGAATTACATAATTGTTTGATATTTGCTTGTGTTAGGAAACCATTAAACAGATTAGTTTCCTTATATTTTTCTCCACATCGTTTTTTAAAAAAAGATCTAAATACTAATAAATTTATCTTTCCAAAAAATATAGAATTTGATATAGATGAATTTAAAAATCTTGTAAAAAGAACACCATCTTGTTTGCAAATGTTATCTTTTCCTCCTCTAAATGGTTTTATTCCAATAGATTTGAAATTAATTCGTACTGAAAATCTGAATAAAGATTGCGAAAAAATTATGAAAATAAATCTTCATCAATCTAGAAATATTTCTCCATTTTCAGAAGAAGCAAAAGTTGCAAGAGAAAATACAAAAGTTAAATCAATTATTGAAAATTCTCATCATCAAAATGATCAATTATTTTTTTATGGATAGTATGTAATTAAAAAACTCCTTAATAAAGTACTAGTTTAATTCATATTTTTTATACAGAACAAAAATTTTTTATTGGTATTTTAGTAGTATCTTAAGTTTTAAAATTACCAAATCAATTTGTATACTAATGTTCAAGATTATATGGATTTGGGGTTAGGTAGTATATTCGCTATTTATTTCAACATACTTTTTAGAAAGATCGCAACCCCAAGCTGTACCTTTCGATTCTCCAGTATTGAGATTAATCATAATTTGTACAATATCATCAACTAAATATCTACCTTTCATTTTGGACTTTATATAGTCTTTAACTTTTTGCGGATCATATTTATTTAACTTGCCCTTTTCCAAAATCTGATCGTTACCTATATGCAAGTCAACGTCATTTAAGTTGAATTTAACTCCAGAATTACCTGCAGCAGAAATAATTCTTCCCCAGTTAGGATCACAGCCATGTATAGCAGTTTTAACCAATGCGGAATTACAAATAGTTTTAGCAACATTAATTGCATCATTAGTATTTTTTGCTCCTTGAACCAAAACTTCTAATAAACAATTTGCCCCCTCTCCATCCCTAGCAATATTTTTTGCTAAGTTTTGACAGACAATATCTATCCCTTTTTGAATAATTGGGAAAAATCTTTTATCTATTCGTTCTCCTGCATTTATTCCAACAAAAGAATCATTTGTGCTTGTCTCTCCATCGACTGATATTGCGTTAAAAGATTTTTTAACTGCAATAGCAATCATTTTATCCCATTCTTCTTTTTCAATGCCTGCATCACAGGTTAAAAAAGCAAGCATTGTAGCCATATTGGGGTAAATCATTCCAGAACCTTTTGCAAAACCTGAAATTTTGATCTTTCTTCCTAAAATAATCGTCTCTATCAAAACTTTTTTCAAAGTCAAATCAGTAGTTAAAATTGCTTCTGCCGCATTTTGTAAATTATTAACTTTTAAATCACTTACTAAATTTGGTAAATTTTTTACTAAATCATTTATTTTTATAGGCACTCCAATTAAACCAGTTGAGCACATTAAAACCTCATCTTCTTTTATTCCTAAAAGTTCGGCAATTTTTGCTGTAGCAATTTGAAAATGTTGAAGTCCAATATTTCCTGTGCATGCATTTGCTTGGCCAGAATTAATTAGTATTGCTCTTAAAAAACCCGAATTTTTTTTAATCCTATCCTCACACATATCCACACACGAAGCACGAACTATTGATTGTGTAAACATCCCACTAAAAATACTTCCTTTTGGTGCGAGTATTAGTGCTAAATCTTTTTTGTTAGAAGCTTTTAATCCAGCAGATATACCAGCAAAAAGGAACCCCTTGGGTGTTATCTTACTGTCATCAACATACGACCAAGTGGAATCTAACTGGCTCAATCTTTTTGGTATTTTTTTTATACTAACTATTCTTTAATACGAAAGAAACAATTAACTTAGATTATTATTATTAGTTATATGGATATTCTTCAAAAATTAAAAAACAACCAAAGAAGAATTGGTTTAACAGGAGGAATTGCCAGTGGGAAGACAACAATTACAAATTACATTAGAAAATATACAAAGCACAAACATATGAAACTAAGAGATTATTACAAAAATCAAGAATTACATAATTGTTTGATATTTGCTTGTGTTAGGAAACCATTAAACAGATTAGTTTCCTTATATTTTTCTCCACATCGTTTTTTAAAAAAAGATCTAAATACTAATAAATTTATCTTTCCAAAAAATATAGAATTTGATATAGATGAATTTAAAAATCTTGTAAAAAGAACACCATCTTGTTTGCAAATGTTATCTTTTCCTCCTCTAAATGGTTTTATTCCAATAGATTTGAAATTAATTCGTACTGAAAATCTGAATAAAGATTGCGAAAAAATTATGAAAATAAATCTTCATCAATCTAGAAATATTTCTCCATTTTCAGAAGAAGCAAAAGTTGCAAGAGAAAATACAAAAGTTAAATCAATTATTGAAAATTCTCATCATCAAAATGATCAATTATTTTTTTATGGATAGTATGTAATTAAAAAACTCCTTAATAAAGTACTAGTTTAATTCATATTTTTTATACAGAACAAAAATTTTTTATTGGTATTTTAGTAGTATCTTAAGTTTTAAAATTACCAAATCAATTTGTATACTAATGTTCAAGATTATATGGATTTGGGGTTAGGTAGTATATTCGCTATTTATTTCAACATACTTTTTAGAAAGATCGCAACCCCAAGCTGTACCTTTCGATTCTCCAGTATTGAGATTAATCATAATTTGTACAATATCATCAACTAAATATCTACCTTTCATTTTGGACTTTATATAGTCTTTAACTTTTTGCGGATCATATTTATTTAACTTGCCCTTTTCCAAAATCTGATCGTTACCTATATGCAAGTCAACGTCATTTAAGTTGAATTTAACTCCAGAATTACCTGCAGCAGAAATAATTCTTCCCCAGTTAGGATCACAGCCATGTATAGCAGTTTTAACCAATGCGGAATTACAAATAGTTTTAGCAACATTAATTGCATCATTAGTATTTTTTGCTCCTTGAACCAAAACTTCTAATAAACAATTTGCCCCCTCTCCATCCCTAGCAATATTTTTTGCTAAGTTTTGACAGACAATATTTCCCCAAAACAATTAGTCGAAGAAAAAGGATTAGCAATGATATCTGATTCTTCAAGTATTTTGCCAATAATTAATGAACTTATAAATGAACATCCTAATGAAGTGCAAGCATTTAGAAATGGTAAAACTAAATTACTCGGTTTCTTTGTTGGTCAACTTATGAAAAGAACTAAAGGTAAGGCAGATCCTAAACTAGCAAATAAACTTCTCGCTGAAAAGTTGAATAGTTAATTTTTCAAATAAGCTCTTTTATTGTATTCATCCATTTATTTTGATTATCTGAATTATCTAAAATAACATCCGAAAGTTTTCTTTTTTCTTCAAAACTTAATTGAAGATTTATTGTTTCATATGCTTCTTTTTCACTAATTCCGTCTCGCTTGAGTAATCTTTTTTTTTGTGTTTCTATAGGACATTTTACTAGCCATATTTCAGTGCAAATATC
>QCCW01000013.1 GCA_003281125.1 Prochlorococcus sp. AG-347-N23
TTTAAAAAGAAAAATAAACTTGTTTTACCTTCATTAGAAAAGGATTCATTAGATGAATTTTTGAAAGGATTATTAGTAGATACCAGATTATTAATTGAGCCAAAAATTGATGGTTGTGCTATTGCTTTGCAATATAGGGACGGAACCTTGGAGAAAGCAATTTCAAGAAAAGGGACAGACGTTACTAGTAAACTTATTAAAGTCCAAGACATTCCCAAAAATCTCCCTTTACAAGGAGTTCTTCAAGTTAGAGGTGAATTATATGCGCCGAACCAATTTCCAAATATCTCCCAGAGAATCGCTTCTGGATTTCTTAGAGCTAAAGAAGGATTTTCTGAAAGTCTTAGCTTCTGCGCATTTCAAATACTTAATTCAACACTTAACCAATATGAATCCAAAAAGAGTCTTTCAAAGCTTAGCTTCACGATCCCTCAAGATATTTCATGCAACTTTACGAGCCAAGTTGAAATTTTTAGAAAACAATGGCTAGAGGGGAAGCTTTTTAGTAAATATCCAACAGATGGAATAGTAGTAAAAATAAATTCTAAAAAATTACAATTAATTAGAGAAAAATCAAATTTAGATTATCCTTATTGGCAAGTGGCAATAAAAAGTTAATGGAATTAATACACCAGATTTTTCCTACTTGGCATATTTACTTGGACATGTTTTTGATTGGTTTTGGAACTTACGGTTTTCTAAGAATTAAGAAAAAAATAAAAACTAAATAAAGTTTTTAAATCATCCGTGGTCCTTAAGCATGGATTTAAGTTGTTCGCTGTCTAATTGTTCAAGATAATTTCTCATCGCCAACCAAGATCTTCTGCTTTCTAACTTTCCACTTTGTTTAAATAAGTTTGAGGAAACTTGATCTATCAATTCTTTATGAGTCATATTCATATTCTTCATCTAATTCAATGACAACACCATTAAAAAATTCTGCTAATAATTTTGATGGGTCTTGCATAGAAATTTTTCTATCTGCTTTTGATAGTTTCTTTTTGATTGGATTTAAGTTTGTCATACTGATTCAGGTAATTCAAGTTCTTCAAAAGTCCAACCTTCTAGTTGAAGGTCATGCCATTTATCCCAAGCATTATCCAAATACATTTGAGTTGATGATTTTATTGCCATTGGCTCACCAAGATCATTTGCATAATATGTATGAGCAAAGATTCTCATACTATTTCTTAGAGATTTTTTATTCCTTGTAAATAAAATTAATCTACTGCGGTCTGGGCTAAGCAACCAACCACTTGGGGACTCATTACGATAACCGTAAGAAAAATTAGTCCAAACATTAGCTCCTCCTAAAGTCATTACCTAGTAATACATGTGTACTATTAATATAAATACATTAGAAATGGATCGTCAAGTATTTTGGCAAACAAATTATTCTCACTTATAGAGGAAAAAAAACAGTTCAACTATACCTAAAAAAAAATACCTACCAAAAGGCTGTTATAGCAGCGATTTTGATAGGTAACACCGGATCCCCGTCAGTTCTCTGCTGCATCGACCTGGAAATGCCAGAAGAGGATTCAAAGTGGGCTTTCGTTTCCGATTACAAGATCGGTTTACTACCGCATCACGACAGTCTCCTCATGTCGAAAGAGAGTCAGATCAGAGCACATAAAGAAGAACTTAACCAAAGATCCAGTAATCTAACTCTAACTTATTTTTTTATCCATTTGGAGATGGCCAAATGTCTCTTACCATAGTTAATAAAACTTGTGACTCATCATATCTTTCTGAATGAGTTTTACCATTTAATAGAAATGTAATGTGAGCCATTTTTCTTCCCAGAATTTCTCGAGATTTGCCATAACAATGAATATTAGAACCCTCAATTTCAGACAACATTTTAACTCTTTTTTCCATTGAAATTGGGAAATTCTTTTTTAACCCCAGTAGATTTATCATAATTGCCCCTTCACAGTTCATTTTGATTTCAGGTGGCCTCAAACCAGAAGAAATGCAAACATATTGATCAAACTGACTTGAAGTGCAAGCTTCAATAGAGAAATGAGCTGAGTTATGTGTTCTAGGAGCTATTTCATTAATTAAAAGACCATTATCTCCATAGAAGAATTCAATAGCTAAAACTCCAACGTAATTAAGTTCATTGACTATTGAAGAGAAAATATTTATTGCAAATAAGTTCAAATCATATTCATTTGTTCCAGGTGCAAGAACCCAATCACAAACATGATTTGATTGGAATGTCTCAACGATTGGAAAGAATCTTATCTTGCCGGTTCTATCTCTTGAACCAACAAGGGCTAGTTCTTTTTCATACTCTATCCATTCTTCTATTATCCATTCATCAGAATTATTCTCTGCTAAAAAGGAATCTAAATCTTCTTTTGTTTTTATTTTTTTATTCCCTTTACCGTCGTAACCACCTTTATTTGATTTTGCCATTAGAGGAAAAGTCCAATTATTAATTTCCTCATCGGAGTGATTTTTAAAATCTTCAATACTTATCCATTTTGGGCAGGGAATATTCATTCTATCTATTAATTTTTTTTGAGAAAACCTATCTACTAATGGCTTAATTGCATTAAGGCTTGGAACGAAAATATCGTTATTGTCAATTAAATTTAATTTATCAATTTTTATCCATTCATTTTCAAAAATTATTTTTTCACACTCATTAATCAATGATTTATTACCTCTTATCTTTAAAGGATCAGCTTCTATAACATGATCTGCTCTTAAACCGGCAGGATCATCACAAGATTTTGTTTGCACACATACTTCTAAATCTCTTTTTTTTGCTGCCTCGGTTAACATCAATGCCAGTTGGCCGCCTCCAATTATTCCTAAGGAATAATTTTTCTTAATACCACTTATATTTTTTTTAAGACTCATAGCATGATTTTATTACCATTTCTAATTCTTAACAACTGAATTTTTAAGTATCTAGAGCTTAGATTTTGCTAATATATAAAGTATTTAATACCAAATATTTATAAATTTTAACTAGGTAAACAATCGTGAATAATAGAAAAATATTAGTCCCTTTAGGTAATAAGTCATACGAAGTAACTCTAGAACCAGGGATACTAAATAATATCAGCGAAGAACTTTTAAAAATTGGAATAACAAAGAATAGAAAAATACTTGTTATTTCAAATGAAGAAATATCAAATTTGTATGGAGAAAAATTCCTAAAAAATTTAAAAGATAATAAATTTCAGGCCAAAATGTTCCTTATCAAAGCAGGAGAATCATATAAAAACTTAAAAACCTTAAGTGAAATATATGATATCGCATTTGAATTTGGCTTAGATAGAAATTCAATAATTATTGCTCTTGGAGGAGGAATTGTTGGAGATGTAAGTGGTTTTGCAGCTGCTACTTGGCTGAGGGGTATCGAATATATTCAGATTCCTACGACATTATTATCAATGGTTGATTCATCTGTGGGAGGAAAAACAGGAGTAAATCATCCAAAAGGTAAAAATTTAATTGGAGCTTTCAATCAACCTAAAGCTGTTTTTATTGATCCAGAAACTTTAAAAAGTTTGCCCAAAAGAGAATTTAGTGCAGGTATGGCCGAAGTAATAAAATACGGAGTAATAAGAGATAAAGAACTTTTCGAATACTTAGAAATTGAAAAAAACAAGAATGAGCTTATAAATCTCAAGAATGAATATCTAATAAAAATAATTAATAGTTCAATTAAAACAAAGTCCCATATTGTTTCGCAAGACGAACATGAAAATGGTGTTAGAGCAATATTGAATTATGGTCATTCTTTTGGTCACGTTATTGAAAATTTATGTGGATACGGCAAATTTCTGCATGGTGAGGCAATATCAATTGGTATGAATATTGCGGGGAAAATAGCAATTGAAAAAGGGTTATGGTCTAAAGAAGAATTAGAGAGACAGCGAATTCTCTTAGAGAGTTATGATCTTCCTACCGAGATCCCCAAAATAAATAAAGAAGAGGTTTTAACAATACTTATGGGGGATAAAAAAGTTCGTGATGGCAAAATGAGATTTATATTACCGAAAGAAATTGGTGCTGTGGATATATATGATGACGTAGAAGATTCATTATTTTTAAAGTTTTTTTCTTAACGCAAACAGGTTGAATTTATATTCATTTCCTTCTCCTTAAACTTATTAAAAACAAACCACTTAAAATTACCTAGACATACAGGATCAACGAGTCTAAGTAATGCCTCTCTTCTTAAAAGAGCATTTGATAAATCCTCTTTAAATTCCTTCTGAATTCCATAAAGTCTCTCTGCCAATCCAAGTGCCAACAAAGCCTCTCCTTGTTTAGTTATTCCAAGAGTATTAAATCCAAGAGTCTCAGCATCATTAATTAAAGTTTCTATGCACACATGAGATGTTAAATCGCAATTTCCAGGAGAATCTAAGACATTATTCATCATTTTTTGATTTTCATAAGAAACTATCGTCCCATCAGAATTCTTAGAGTTATAGTATTTTTTAGCTTCTTCGGCGTAATCAATTATCAATAAAATACCATTATTGATTTTTCCATAAATAGCTTCTAACCATTTTGAATTATCTACATGCCATTCGGTTGTCCATCCTTCAGGAGCATCTTCAGGCGGAATAGTAATACCCAACTCGCCTTTAGCAAGTTCAATACTTTTTTCCAATTCACTTGTAATTGGCATTTCATCAAAAAATAATTTATGAGATTTTTTGTCTATAGAAACTGCTTGTCGAATTAATTTTCCTTTTGAGAAGGTTATTCTCTCTACTGGCAAAGCATCTAAAACCTCATTTGCAAAAACTATTCCATTTATATTATTTTCCTCTACTTCATCCAAACCTTTCCATAAAATATCAATACCTAAGTTTAAAAATTCCTCTAATTTAATTTTTTGTTTTTCTACCATCCCTTCATTAGGTTCAATAATTACAAAAGAAACTCCTTCTAAAAAATTCTTGCTGTTTTCTAAAAAATATTTAATTAATCCACTCATAAAGCTTCCATCTCCAGCTCCAAATTCAGTTACAGCTAATTTCTGATTAGATAAAAAACTAATTTTGAACTGAATTAGCCAATCTTCTATTTGTTTACCAACCAAAAAAGCAAAATCATTAGATAAAGAGGGTGATGTGACAAAATCTCCTCGAACGCCTAACTCAGCTTTACCGCTGCCGTAATAACCATTAATAGGATCATTTAATGCAAAATTCATAAAGTCATAAAAACTTATAGTCCCACCCATTTTTATTATTTTTTTTACTAACCAATCTGGATTATTCGCGGGTAGGCTATTCATCGGTGAAAATATAAAAAGACAAAACTTATTTATGCCTTCAAAGATTAACTATTTATTAGGAATATTTCTATCTATATTAGTTTTAATTTCACATAAACCCGTTTTCGCTATAAATAATCCAAATTTATTACCTGAGGAAAAAACACCAGTAATTGATTTAGCTAAAACATTAAGCCCTAATCAGAAAAAATCTTTAGAGGAAAAGCTCAATAATCTAGAAATTGAAAGTGGGTGGAAAATTAAATATTTATCTCAGTTTGAAAGTTCACCTGGTAGTGCAATAAAGGACTATTGGGATTTAGATGAGACAAGTTTGTTGATAGTTGCGGATCCTAGAGGGGGAAATTTGCTGAACTTTAACGTCGGAGAGGCTTATTTTAATTTTATGCCAAGGTTATTTTGGGTTGAACTTCAAACAAGATTTGGCAACCAATACTATGTTAAAGATCACGGTGAGGATGGTGCAGTATTAGATGCAATTGATTCAGTAAAGATTTGTCTCGAAAGAGGAGGATGCCAAGTTGTCCCTGGCCTACCCAAAGAGCAATATGTATGGACTTTATGTACATCGATTCTTGGAGGTTTAGTAGCAGGTTTTGCATCTGCCCCAAGAAAAGAGGGTCAAGTCATTTCAATTGGATTTTTAGCTCTTCTTTCTCCTTTATGGGGAATGTTATTTGGAATTTTTGGCTTGGCACCGATAATATCCAGAACAAATGATTTATTACCTTTATTTAAAAATGGTTTAGCTTTTACAGCCGCAGGAATTGCGGGTTATATCTTGTCTCAAACATTATTTTCAAGATATGAAAAGCCCAATAATACTTAAAATATGATCAGAGATAATTAATCCTAAAAAAATTTATCTTCTTCACGAATTTCACCAGACTCTGAATACCATCGATGAGAAACATGCCTTAATTCCTTATTTTCAAACTCAATCCATGAAAAGTTAATTAGCAATTTCCCATCTTCATCAGTTTTATATCTTGGTACCACAGCAGTGTTGAAATAAATCGTTCCTTTGCTATCAATTTTAAACATCTCTCTTAAACCAAGATTTCTTTTAAGCCGGTTGTGCATATGACCAAAAATCACAAGATCAACTTTTCTTCTCTTTTGTATTTGAGAAATAGCAGCAGACAAATCTCTATCTCCCCAATCTAAAGAGGGTAATTTCCAGTCTTTCCCACAAATGCTTTTAGGTTCTGAACCTAAACCCGAAGGACCAGCATGAGACATAATTATTAGAGGTATTTCTTCAACAGTCTCTTCTGAACATTTGATAATTTTATTTATTGAATCTTGTTCGGTTATAGGTCCATAAACACCTTTAACTTCTTTTGAAAGATAATAGCCTCCACCAGAACTACATGGTCTAGCAGACAATAAATTTATTTGATTATTAAAAACTTTCAAATCCCATGCACAATATTTTTCACCAAGAACACTTATCTGCTTTGAGAGAGTTTCGCCAGTAGAATCTTTTCCTCTATCATGATTTCCTAAAATCACAAAAGTAGGAATTTTGATCTCATTGATTTTTTTAATTATTTTGACACTTCCATCAGAAATATCACCAACAAATAAAACAATATTTGGTTTGATAATCGATAAAACTTTCAAGTCTAATTCAGACCATTGACCATGACAGTCACCAACAATAGCAATTTTTAAATTTGTCAGAATTTTTTCTGTTTAAAGGCATATAATCTATTTAGAGATATTCTAAATCCTGACCAGTATAACTTCTACTGCAAAACAGAAATCAGTTCAAAACGAAGACGATTTGATTTCTGAAATAAAGGAGCGTTGCAAAAAAGCTAATGCAATTATTCTTGCGCACTATTATCAAGCACCAGAGATTCAGGAAATTGCAGATTTTATTGGAGATTCATTAGATCTTTCTAGGAAAGCTGCAAATAATGACGCAGATATAATAATTTTTTGCGGTGTGCACTTTATGGCCGAAACCGCAAAAATACTTAGCCCTAATAAAACAGTCCTATTACCAGATATTGACGCAGGATGCTCATTAGCAGACGATTGTCCTTCAGATAAATTTCAAAAATTCAGGGAAGAAAATCCAGATCACTATGTCGTAAGTTATATAAATTGCACTGCAGAAGTAAAAGCTCAAAGTGATCTGATATGTACAAGCAGTAATGCAGTCTCATTAATTAAAAAGATACCTGAAGATAAAAAGATAATATTTGCGCCAGATCAGAACCTTGGGAGATGGGTACAGAAAAATTCAGGAAGAGATCTTAAATTATGGCCTGGCAGCTGCATTGTTCATGAATCATTTAGTGAAGAAGCACTTCTAAAATTAAAATATCAAAATCCAGGATCAAAAGTAATTGCTCATCCTGAATGTAGTCAAAATTTACTAATTCTCTCAGACTTTATTGGATCAACAAGTAAGCTGCTTGATTTCGTAAGTAAAGATCCATCTAAAACTTACATGGTATTAACTGAACCTGGAATAATCCACCAAATGAAGAAGAAAGAACCTAAGAAAAGTTTTATTGAAGTACCCGACATAGAAGGTTGTAAATGTAACGAATGTCCGTATATGAAATTAAATACTTTAGAAAAAATTCTTGATTGTTTGAAAAATAATTCCCCCTCTATAGAACTTGACCCAGAAATAATAAAAAGAGCCTATGTACCAATAAAGAGAATGTTGGATATGAGTAATTAATTTAATGAAAATACTTTATTTTCTTTATTTATTTTTATGAATGCATTCAAGTTTGAAGTGGTAGGGTTAAAATTACTTATCTGATCTTTCATTTTGATTATATTTATTAGCTCTTTTTCACCTGCTTTATATTGTTTATCTTTTCTAGTTCCAATATCACTTTGACGAATAGGATTGATATTCATTTTGACTTTTATGTCTGGGGTGATTCCAAATTTATTAATATCAGTCCCATTTGGAGTTAAATATTTGGCGATTGTAAGTGTGACTGCTGAGCCATCTCCTAAAGGCTTCATATTTTGAACAAGACCTTTCCCAAAAGTCTTTTCCCCAACAAGTTTTCCTCTTTTATTATCTTTAATCGCACCTGAAACTATTTCGCTTGCACTAGCAGAACCCTTATTTACTAGAACTACTAAAGGTTTTTGTGTTAATGAAATTCCAGTACCTTTTTTTACATCTTTTAATCCATCTTTAGCCAGGGTACTCACAATTGTTCCTTTATCTATAAAGTGCCTAGAAATATCAATACTAGATTGAAGAGAACCCCCTGGATTCCATCTCAAATCAAGGACATAACCAGACATATCTTTTTTTTCCAAATCAATTAATATTTCTTTTAGTTCATCGGATGTTTTCTCACCAAATTTATTTACTCTCAAATAACCAATAAGATATCCTTCTTTAGAGGAATTAATCTTACTTGAGACAGACTTGATTCTAATAGTTTCTCTTGAAAGAGATTTAATAAGGATGGTCTCTTTTCTTAATATCTCTAATTTAACTTTTGTACCTTTTTTGCCCCTAATTAATTGAACAGCCTTTTCGATACTCATCCCTTTAGTGGGATTATCATCAATAGAAATTATTTTATCTTGAGGTTTTAAACCCGCTTCAATAGCAGGTGAACCTTCGATAGGAGAGATAATTATCAAATCATCTTTTTCATCTTTAGCTATTTGTATACCTACTCCAATTAATTCTCCAGAAAGATCTATTTTCATCTGATAAAATTCTGAAGGATCCATAAATCTCGTATATGGATCATTTAAACTTGCCAGCATTTCTATAATAGAGTTATAAGCATCTTGAGTGTCTAAGTACTTTTTAGATAAAAGTTTTTTTCTTAATTTCATCCAATCTCTCTTATTGAAATCGTCTTCAGGATCAAGGAATTCTCTATAAATCACTTGCCATACAAGATCTATTTTTTCTTTATGACCAATTTCAAGGATGGTGGAATTAACACTTTCTTGAAAAACTAATCCAGTAAGAGCAAATGAAAGTAAAAAAGGATATTTATTTTTGAAAAGTTTATGTTTTTTCAAATGCAAAGATTAATCTTCAATATTTATTATTTAAATTATAGTTGATGCTTTCTAATCTTTTGGATCAATCCACTTCCCATCGTCCTTAATAAGTTGGATTAAAGCATTAACACCCTCATCTTCAGGTACTCTTTTTATCTCTTCCTTCCTTCTATATAAGGCAATAGTTCCTTTACCTTTTCCAACATAACCATAATCAGCATCTGCCATTTCTCCGGGGCCATTAACAATACATCCCATTATTGCTATATCTAGACCCGTCAAATGTGAGGTAGCGTTCCTAACTTTATCTACAACTTCTTCTAGATTGAAAAGTGTTCTACCACAACTGGGGCAACTGATGTATTCAACCATCGTTTTTCTTAATCCTAAAGATTGCAAAATTGAATAGCACACTGGTATTTCCTTTTCTGGAGCTTCTGTTAAGGAAACCCTGATGGTATCTCCTAATCCCTCTGCTAAAAGCGTTCCGATTCCAGCAGTACTTTTAATCCTTCCATAATCACCATCACCAGCTTCGGTCACTCCTAAATGTAAGGGATAGTTATATCCTTCTGAGTCAAGCCTATCTGCAATCATTCTGTAAGCTGCCATCATGACCGGAGCCCTAGAAGCTTTCATAGAGATAATTATGTTATGAAAATCAAGCTCATCACAAATTTTGACGAACTCCATCGCAGATTCTGTCATTCCTAATGGCGTATCTCCATAAGTAAAAAGCATCCTCTCAGATAGAGACCCATGATTAACTCCAATCCTTAGAGCTTTGTTTTCAGTCTTTAAAACTTCAACTAAAGGGGTAAATCTTTTAAGTATTGTTTGCTTAATAGTTTCGAATTCCTCATCTGTGTATTCAGTTCTTGTAGGGTCTGATTTTTCAAAAACAAACAATCCAGGATTAATTCTTACTTTATCAACATGTTTTGCAACTTCCATTGCAATTTTCATCCCATTATGGTGAACATCAGCCACCAAGGGGGTATTGATATTATTTTCTAGTAATTTTGCCTTTATATCTCCTACTGCTTTGGCATGTGCTAAGGAAGGGACAGTTAACCTTACTATTTCACAACCCACATCATGAAGTCTTTTGATAGCTAAGTAAGCATTTTCGACATCCATAGTATCTTCATTTATCATCGATTGCACTCTTACTGGATAATCACTTCCAATAGCTATATCACCAACCATTACTGTTCTAGTTATCCTTCTCTCAATATGAGTTGAATATCTTTTGGAGAGACTATTAACCTCTTTAGATTGAGTTAATGACATTAAAATTCTTGATATTCAAAAAGGATTTCACTAAATTATACGGCATATAGTTTACCACTTACATTCTCTAGGTCTTTCAAAGTTAGATAGTAAGGTTTATTGATTTCTTTTGAAGGAAATCTCAACAAATAAGATGGATGAAAAATTACCATAATTTCTCTCCCATCTTTTTTAATCCATTGACCTCTTAAATTACTTATAGGATGTTTAACTTCTAAAATAGCTCTCATAGCAGTAGAACCAGTAAGTAATATAAATTTTGGATCGACTAACTTTATTTGCTGTAATAACCAAGGTTTATGAATATTAATTTCTCTAGCAGTGGGTTTTCTATTATTTGGTGGACGACATTTAATTACATTACAAAAATAAACATCCTTCTTATAATTAATTCCAGCTTGTATTAATAATTCGTTTAATAACTTACCAGATTTACCTACATAAGGTTTTCCTTCTAAATCTTCCTGGGCTCCAGGTGCCTCACCAATTACTAACAAATCTGCAAATACACTTCCTCTCCCAATTACTAACCTTTTCACCGAAAATAAAACTTTAAATATTTTTATCTTAAGAACTCAAAACATGAAAATAAAATAGATTAAGAAAATGAACTAAATTAAACTATAGTGTGATAGTTTTATTTATTCTTAATTTATGCATTTGTCATTATTAAAAGTCATATTTGAAAAGTCATAAGTCAATGAGTCAAGTTAATTTATCTGATCGGGCACTTTCAATTGAGCCTTCTCTTACATTGCAGATAAGTGCTAAAGCAAATCAATTATCTGCAGAAGGAGTAGATATTTGCAATTTAAGTGCAGGTGAACCTGATTTTGATGCCCCAAAAGAAGTTATAGAGGCTACAAGTAAAGCTATATTTGATGGATTTACAAAGTACGGGCCCGCAGCGGGGAATTTAGATCTCCGAAAAGCAATTGCAAATAAACTTCAAATTCAAAACGATTTAAATTATGAATTTGAAAATGTAATGGTCACAAATGGTGCTAAGCAAGCAATATATAATCTTTTCCAAGTATTGTTAAATACTGGAGACGAAGTTATTATTCCTTCTCCATATTGGTTAAGTTATCCCCAGATGATTAGATTGGCGGGTGGGAAGCCAATTTTTACAAAATCTTCTGCAGAAGATGGATTCAAAATAAATATAGAAGATTTGAAGTCTAAAATCTCTTCAAAAACTAAATTTATAATTATCAATTCTCCTAATAACCCTACTGGAAGAGTTATGTCAAAGGAAGAATTATTACAAATTGCCGATTTAGCTAGAGAAAATCCAAATATCAATATTCTTTCTGATGAGATTTACGAACTGATCCTAAAAAAAGAATTTAAACACTACAGTTTATCTTCACTTGCAAATGACTTAAAAGATAGGATTTTTATAATAAATGGGTTTGCGAAAGGATGGGCTATGACTGGTTGGAGGATAGGTTATTTAGTAGGTCCAAAAGATGTAATTAAAGCATCCTCAGCATTACAAAGTCAAAGTACAAGTAATGTTTGCTCTTTTGTTCAAAAAGGTGCTTTAGAGGCTTTAAAAATTAATAATGAGTTTTTCTCAATGATAAATAGTCATTATGATCAAAGAAGAAGTCTTCTATATGAGGGCCTTAAAAATATAAATGGGATTTATATTGAAGAACCTAATGGAGCATTTTACGCATTTCCAAGATTACCCAACTCCTCGATTACCTCTGTTGATTTCTGCAATAAAGCTCTACAAGATTATGGATTAGTGGTTGTACCTGGAAAAGCTTTTGGAGCTGATAAATGTATAAGAATATCTTGTGCAGCTTCAGAAATTAAAATAAAGGATGGACTACAGAGGTTTGAAAAAGCAATCTCTGAATACTATTAATTTAACAAGGTTATGTTTAATTTAAAGAATTTCCTACTAAGTTCATCTCTATTATTTTCTGTTTTTTCATCACCTGTATTTTCAAATCCCAAAGTTTTAAAAGTTGGAGCAATACCTGATCAAAACCAAGATGTTTTGGACAAAAGATTTAATTTATTTTCAAAAGAATTATCCAAACAACTTGATGTAGAAGTTAAATACATTCCTGTTATTAATTATGTTGCAGCAGTAACTGGATTTAGAACTAAAGATTTAGATTTAGTTTGGTTTGGCGGTTTATCAGGAGTTCAAGCAAGATTACAAACACCTAATTCAATTGTCATAGCTCAAAGAAATATCGATAGGGAATTTAAAAGTGTTTTTATAGTAAACAAAAATTTAGAACTTAACTCAATTTCAAACATTAAAGGACTTAAAAAACTAAAGAATTTAAGATTTACTTTTGGCTCTGAAAACTCAACTTCTGGAAGATTAATGCCAGAATATTTTTTAAATCAAGCAGGGGTAGAAATTAAACATTTTAAAGGGAAAAAAGCAGGTTTTAGTGGGAGTCATGATGCCACTATAGCTTTAGTTAATAGCGGGGCATTTGATGCTGGAGCTTTAAATAAAAAGGTTTGGGAAAACAATCTTAAAAATAATCCCAAAAGAACAATTAATTTAGAATTATTCTGGATCACACCAGAATATGTTGACTATCATTGGGTAGCTCAAGGTGATCTTGAAAATAGATTCGGGAAAGGGTTTACAAAAGAACTTAAATCAGTAATTCTAAATTTAGATATAAAGCAAAAATCACATAAACAGATATTAGATATGTTCAATGCAAAAAGATTTATAAAGGCAGAATCAAAACAATATAAAAATATAGAGGAAATCGGGAGGAAATTAAATAAAATTAGATGAATAATACTGTCTTAGAATTAGAAAATATATCTTATAAATACAAAAATGATCTGATCCTAAATAAAATAAATTTAAAAATAAATTCTGGGGAAAAAATTGCACTTTTAGGTAAAAGCGGTTCAGGAAAAACTACACTTATATCAGTACTTAATGGCACTATAAAGCCAACTCAAGGTGAGGTTAAATTATTCAATAAAAGTTTCGAGGAATTAGATAGAAAGCAGAAAAGTAAAATAACAACTATATGGCAAGATTTAAGATTAATAGAAGATCTCTCTGCAGAACAAAATGTTAATTGCGGACTACTGGCGGAAAACAATTTTTATTTCGCTTTTAAAAATTTACTAAATATAAGTTCTTTTAAGAAGGCGCATAAATATATGAAATTATGTAGACTTCATAACTCTATTTACGACAAAAAAATCAGAAAACTATCTGGGGGGCAAAAACAAAGGGTGGCTATAGCTAGATCATTAATTCAAGAATCAAATATATTACTTGCAGATGAGCCTTTTAATAATCTAGATCCCAAATTGATAACAACAATTAAAAACCTTCTGCTAGAAAATGTAGATAAAAATAAAACAAAAAAATCCCCAAAGACGGCATTAGTTGCATTACATAGATTAGATTTGCTGAACGATTTCGATAAAGTTATTGGAATAAGGGATGGTAAAATTTTTTTCAATATCAAAAGAAATAACTTAAAGAAGATTCATTTAGAGAAAATATATTAATTAGTTGAACAAATTAAAATTAAACTATACCTCATTATCTTTTCTTCCAATTTTGGTATGCATACCCCTAGGGTATCAATTAATAAACAATATTCATTTTGGAGGATTTAAATTATTCCAAGAATTCTTAATTTCTGCATTTAATCCCAAGATCGATAATGAAATTATTATTACCGTAATTAAGCGATTAAATGAAACTATTTTAATTAGTTTTTTTAGTTGGTTAGTAAGTATTATTTTTGGAGCAATTTTTGGAATAATTTCCTCAAATATTTTTTATAAAATCTTTAATATTCCAAATTTTTTCTACCGCATAGTAAGGTTTTTTCTAACAATAATTAGATCCATACACGAAGTGGTTTGGGGAATACTATTAATGCAAATATATGGAATAAATTTTTCGATAGGAATAATAGCTATATGTATACCTTATATTGCTGTAAATTCCAAAGTTTTTGCTGAACAATTAGAAACTATTGACTACAAAAGTTTTGAATCTATAAATCAAATAAATGCACCTAAATTTTCTTCTTTACTAACTTTAATATGGAATCCAATAATAAATACATTTAAAAACTTTGGTTTATATCGATTAGAGTGTTCAATAAGAAGCACGGTGATTCTAGGACTTTTTGGGATTGGAGGAATAGGTACCAGTATTTTTTTATCTTTCCAAACTTTGAATTTTAGAGAGTTATGGACTTATTTATGGTCCTTAGCAATTTTGATAATCCTTTCTGGATTAATATTCAAAAAAATAAAATTTAACACTACAAATAAAATCCTATCTATTTTTTTTATTTCAGTTTTTTTCATAACAACTTTATTTTCTTTTTCATATTTTCTTTATTTTATTTTTAACAATAATTTTGAAAATTTTAATTCCGTTAGTTCTCTATTTAAATCAAGCTCAGATTTAGGATTATTTGATTTCTTAAAAATTATATTAGAAACAATAATTTTAAGTCTTTTATCAACAGGAATCGCAATTAGTTTACCTCCATTAGTAATAGGAATTTTTAACAAGAATACTTCTAAAATTTTTATAAAAATTTTTGCATTTTTATTACGTTTAATACCTACACCTGTAATACTTCTAACTCTATTAACTTTTAATAATCCTTCTGTATCTTTAGCAGCTTTAACATTAGGTCTCCACAACGCTGGTATTACTAGCAAATTACTTTTTACAAATCTAGATAGCCAAGACAAGAGAAATTATATTGCAATGAAATCTCTAGGAATCTCAAAAAAGACTAGTTGGCTATTAGGTTTATTTTCTCAACAAGCAAAAAGTTACTTAGCATATTGCGCTTATAGATCTGACATTATTATTAGAGAAACTGCAATTGTTGGGGTTATTGGAAGTGTTGGTCTAGGTTGGCAATTGCAAGAATCACTAAGTTCCTTCGCATGGCAAGAAGTTACATTAGTTTTGATAGCTTATAGCTCCATCGCAATAGTTGGCGAATTAATAAATGGTAAAATCAAAAATGGTTTAACTTGATTTTAAGAATAATTTGTTAAATCAAGTAATTATTTTTTTCCGGTTATAGTGATTAGTTTACCAAAACAGCTAGTTGTAATTGGAGATAGCTCAGTTTATGGATGGGGAGATAATGAGGGTGGTGGATGGTGTGAGAGGCTTAGAAAAGATTGGTGCAATAACCAAAATGGGCCAGTTATTTATCAACTTGGGGTTAGGGGAGATGGGATAGAAAAAGTTTCATCTAGATGGGAAAAGGAATGGTCATCTAGAGGAGAAACGAGAAGAAATAAACCTAAAGCAATACTACTAAATGTAGGTCTTAATGACACAGCAGCAATTGGTCAGAAAAATGGAAGACATCAATTAGATATAGATGGATTTGAATATGGATTAGAGAGGCTAATTAATGAAATGAACTCTCAAACAAATGTATTTGTTATTGGTCTTACACCAGTTGTCGAAAGCAAAATGCCGTTCGCAGGATGTCTATGGTACTCAAATGATTTTTGTAATTCTTATGAAAGGAGAATGGAGGAAGTATGCCTCAATCAGAATGTCCCATTTCTTCCTACTTTTAGAGAAATGTACTCTGATAAAAGGAGTAAAAATTGGATTACGCATGATGGAATTCATCTAAATTCCGAAGGTCATTTCTGGCTTTTCCAAAGACTTAAAAGCTGGGAGATTCTTACAAAATGGAAGGAATCCTAGGTCTTTCCAAATATTATTAATTTAAAAAATATGAATATAAGATAAGAGCAAAGATAGCAAAAACAGAAGCAATACTTGTCTGAATAGCATTTACCAATTCATTACTTAATTTATATTTATTTTGAAATTTAGCACCAATAATACTTTCAGAAAGTGTTGCCAAGAATCCAGAAACTACAACAACTATAAAATGATATTTTGTAGAAATAATTGATAGACGAAGCATTATAAAAGCCATAAATATTGATCCCAAAACACTAGCTAATGTTCCTTCTATACTTATTCCACCTTCAGTTCCTCTATCCACCTTTTTAAGTGAAGTAATTAAGTATGTGTCTTTACCAAATCTTTTCCCAATTTCACTACCAAAAGTATCCGCCAACTTTGCAGCAAAACTTGCAGCAAAACCTACTTTAAACATCACTATGTTGGCAGCATTAAATTTGGTCATAATGGCAAGAAATAATCCTGTAGCTGCAGATCCCCATACATTCTCAGGACCTCTTCTCCCGCCTCTTTTTTCAGCAATTCCTTGTGCTTTTTTAAATTTAAAACCTATTTTGGTAACAAGAGATCCAAATATTAAATAAATTACAACTGACATCCATCCCTGCCAAGACAAACAACCCCACAAAATTGTTCCTAAAATACCTGCACTTACCCAACCACTTTTCGTCATCAAAGGAATCCTGCAAAATATATAAATCAAAATAAAATTAATGCAAAAACCTATAAAAAATTGATTTCTAATTAAATCCATATTTATCTAATTCTTTAATTTCAAATCAATTCTCCACTGATTTAGAATTGATGATGCGTTAATACTAGCCGTTGAAGTTCTCAAGATAGTGTCGGAAAGCTTAACAAAGGTAATATTATTTTTTTTAAAAAAATCAATTTCTTTAGCGGACCAACCTCCTTCGGGACCAATTACATTCCAAAAAATACCTCCTTTTTTATTTCCAAATTCTTGTTGTTTTCTTAACCATTGATTTAAGTCATATAGTGTTTCTTCTCTAGTTATAGAAATTGAAACTCTTTCTTGATTATCTCTACTTTTTAGCCATTCAATAATATCCATTCCATTTAAAATAGATGGTTTCCATAATCTCTCACTTTGCTCAACAGCTTCATTGATAATTAAATTCCATCTCAAAAGTTTTCTAGAAAAATTTAAATTTTTGTTTACCTGTCTTTCTGAAAATAATGGCTGTATATAATCAATTCCTATTTCAGTACACATTTTTAAAATATCCTCAAAACCACTTTTTGGTATAACAACAGCTATTCCTAATAAGTTAATTTCTTGTTCTTGAAATAAGTAAGGTTTTTTTGATTTAATTATTTCTAAGCAATCATTTTTAACTTTTATAGCTTTCCATAATGAACCCTCTCCGTTAGCTATAAATATTTTTTTACCATTTTTTATCCTCATTACTTTATTTAAATAATGAGCCTCTTCTTTAGAAAGTTCTAAATTATTGTTATTTATATTTTCAATTCTTTCATGGGAAATAATTAATCTTATCAAGTCTTCCATCTAAAACACTTAATCTTTGAAAACTAAATCTTCATGTTCTTCAACTGACCAATCATTATTTTCACCCCCAATAATTAACTCTTCAATTTTTACATAATTATTTGATATCTCATTCAAAGAATTAATTAATATATCTATTGAAATGGAGTCTGAAGTTCCAAAATCAACCCAACATCTTCCCCAAAGATTTTGATATTCCATAATTCCTAAATTATGCATTAAGGCTGGAAGAGATGCATTTTTTTGGTCATTATCATAGGACATCCAACTTAGATCAGAACCCTCTTCATGAGTTTGCAAATTTTCAGAATTAAATCCACCTAACCTTCCTAAAACGTACCAACTATCAAAAACTCCATCTAAATAATTTTTTTCGTCTTGAGTTGGTGATTCTGAAAACCTGATCCATATCCAACAATTAAAAGGATCAACTTCCCTAAAAATAATATTCATATTGACTAATATCTTTTTAGATCTACAGCTATTATAAGTAAGTTATTACTAGATTCAAATTCATACCTATAACTTAATTAATAATGCTTGATTTAAAAGAAATATCTTATCAACCCCAAACTGGTGAAAGAAAAATAATAAACAATTTAAATTTAAAAGTTCATGAAAATGAAATCATTTTAATTTGCGGCAATAGTGGCTCTGGGAAAACAACACTACTCGAAATAATAAGCGGATTAACAAATCCGCAAAAAGGAAAAATTACTTGGAAGAATAAAATTTTGTCTTCTAGACAAAGAAGATGGTTTTGTGGAGTAGTATTCCAATTTCCTGAAAGATACTTTATAGGTACAACCATTGGTAAAGAATTAAAAATAGGCCATAAATCTTTAAGAGAAAAAAATATAGAAATAGTTTTAAATAAAGTTGGTTTGAAAAAAATTAATCTGACTCAACCACCAGAACAGCTAAGTGGCGGACAACAAAGGCGGTTAGCTGTAGCAGTTCAACTACTTAGAAACCCCTCAATTCTTTTACTTGATGAACCAACAGCTGGATTAGACTATTCAATGAGAAATGATGTGAAGAATTTAATTCTTGATTTAAAAAATAAAAATACAATTATTATTGTTACTCATGAACCTGCCTTATTTGAGGGAATTCCTTCTAGGATATTATTCTTGGAAAAAGGGAAAATCATAAATTTTATGAAAGAAAATCATGCAGGATAGGATAGTTCGGGCTACTGCAGCCAATGGAGGGATAAGATTAGTTGCGGTCTTAACAACAGAATCTTCTTTAGAAGCAAAAAAAAGACACGGCCTTTCTTACTTAACCACCTGTATCTTAGGCAGAGCATTTAGTGCTTCACTACTTTTAGCAAGCTCGATGAAAATAATGCATGGGAGAGTTACTTTAAGAGTTAGATCTGACGGACCTTTAAAGGGATTACTAGTTGATGCAGGTAGAGACGGGAAAGTTAGGGGTTATGTAGGAAATCCTAATTTAGAATTGGACCTAGTCAAAATAGATAATAATAAATATTCTTTTGATTTTACAAAAGCATTAGGCACAGGATATTTAAATGTAATTAGAGATAGTGGATTTGGAGAACCCTTTACAAGCACTGTTGAATTAGTAAATGGAAATATTGCTGAAGACTTAGCTTCATATTTATATCATTCAGAGCAAACTCCCTCTGCTGTATTTATTGGAGAAAAAATTCAAAATAAAAGTGTTATTTGTAGTGGTGGCTTATTAGCTCAAGTTTTACCTAAAAAAGATACTGACCCTCTGCTAGTCTCACTACTTGAAGAAAGATGCAAAGAAATTAATTCTTTCAGCGAAGATCTATTTAAGTCAAAAGATAATCTTCTTGAGTTAATTAGAAATATTTTTCCCGATATTGACGATAAATCAATCTCTGAAAAAGCTCGTTCTCAAGAAGTTAGTTTTAAATGCAAGTGTTCCAAACAAAGAAGTTTAAATGCGATGAAAATGCTTGATAAGAGTGAGTTAGAGGACATCCTCAAGAAAGAAGGCAAAGCGGAGTTGGTTTGTGAATTTTGTAAAAATAAATATCTTATAAATCATGAAGAAATTAAATCTATGATAGAAAATCAATCATAAAAAAATTACGCCTAGCCATAAAATAACCATGGCCGGAATACTTTGAATTTTTTGTATTGATAAAGAGTTGTTTGATACTTCCTGAATGAAAGAATTATTTTCAAGCAATCCGCCAAATATAAATCCTATCGAGAGAAAGGTGACACTCCAACCCAGAGAGCCTATAAATCTTTTCCCTGATTTAATTTGAGTATAGGTAAGTATTAATGTAGAGATAGAGAGTAAAAGTCTATTATTAGAATCTGGACTGATAAATAACAAAATTAAAAATAATAGCCCAACAGATATTTTTATTGAAAGATTATCAAATGAGGGGGTAGTTATTTTTGGCAGACTATACTGACTTGAATTGTTAGAGTTATTATTTAAATTTTTTATCTTAGAAAGAAGTGGAAAGTTATTATTGGTAAATTGATTAATTTGTTTTTCTTTTTTTGAGGCACTCACAGCTTCATAGCTTACATTTCCTGATTGCCTGGCTTTCAAACTACCCATGAGTAATTGATCAAAGGAAGATTCTATTTTCGCTTTTAAAATTAAGTCTTCACCAGCCTCTTTAACTTTAATATCTCTAGCCTTCTGAATATCCTCAAAAGCAGCACCTTCTTTTAAACCTAAAATTTCATAAGGTGATTTTTCGTTATTATTTTTATTACTGTTTGAATCCAAAATTTTTTACCAATACTAACAGATTAACTAATTTTATAATCCATTAAGACTTTATAAAACAATTGGTTCGACTCCACTAACAACAGGCGCAACTTTGTTTAAATTTAATTGATCATTGTCTTCAACAAACTGATTTAGATTCCACTCATTTTTGAAAAGAATAACTGGCCTATTCCAACAATCTTTAACTATTTTACAGTTGAAAATTCTGCCTAGTTTTTCAATGGCTGGCCAGCCATCAGAAATCCATCTAGCCAATTGATATGGCATTGCTTCAAGATTTGCATCTACACCATATTCACTTTTTAATCTGTGAGTTACTACCTCCAGCTGCAATTGACCAACGGCTGCGAGTATAGGGTCTCTTTTACTCTCATCAAAGTCATAAAGAATCTGAACAGCACCTTCTTCTCGAAGTTCATTAACACCCTTTCTAAAGTTTTTAAATGCTGAGGGATTTGGATTTCTTAACCAGCTGAATATTTCAGGACTAAAGGATGGTATGCCCTCATATTCCAGATGAGCACCAGTATAAAGAGTATCTCCAATAGAAAACATCCCTGGATTATTTAAACCAATAACATCTCCAGGATAGGCATCATCAACTACTTCTCTATCTTGCCCAAATATTTTTTGCGGTCTTGATAATCTAATTGTTTTCCCAGTTCTGGAATGTTTAACTGACATATCCTTTTCAAATTTGCCACTACAAACTCTTATAAAAGCAACCCTATCTCTGTGCTTTGGATCCATATTTGCCTGAAGCTTAAAAACAAACCCACTAAATTCATCGCTTGCAGGTTCAATATCCCCTTTATTACTATTTCTTGAAGTTGGTTTTTGTGCCATTTTTAAAAAACTATCTAAAAACGGCCTTACGCCAAAATTAGTCATGGCAGATCCAAAGAAAACTGGGGTTAAAGAGCCATTAAAAACTTTTTCTTTTTCAAATTTAGATCCTGCCTCATCAAGAACTTCCAATTCTTCAAGTGAGTTTTCAAGCAAATCTCTCTCTACATATTTTGATAGCTCTTTATCTTCTAGATTTAATCTTTTCTCATTCGATTGTTTCCCTCTCACAGCTTTATCAAATAAAATAACCTCCCTAGAAAATCTATCAATAACTCCTCTAAATTCCTCGCCACTACCAATTGGCCAGTTAATAGGTAAAGTATTTAATCCAAGTTCTGATTCAATTTCATCAAGTAAAGAAAATGGCTCTCTTCCTGGTCTATCCATTTTATTTATGAAAGTAAATATTGGTATTTTTCGCATCTTGCAAACTTCAAACAATTTTCTTGTTTGAGGCTCCAATCCTTTAGCAGCATCTTCCAACATAACTGCATTATCAGCGGCAGCTAATGTTCTATAAGTATCTTCGGAGAAATCTTGATGACCTGGTGTATCTAGTAGATTAATTACCGATCTTTCATATTCAAATTGCAATACAGTTGACGTAATAGAAATACCTCTTTGTTTCTCAAGTTCCATCCAGTCTGAAGTAGCTTTTCTCTGATTTCCCCTAGCCTTTACTGCACCCGCCTGTTGAATGGCACCTCCATATAAAAGAAGCTTCTCAGTAAGAGTAGTTTTCCCAGCATCTGGATGGGAAATAATAGCAAAATTTCTTCTTTTATTTACCGCATTCAGTATTTCTTTATTATTTAGAATTTTAGTACCTAAGCTCATCTATATAATACAAAGGGTCTTCTATTTTGTTCTTAAACATTACCATAGACTATTAAATAATTATCACCTTCTTCAAACACATCTAAAGAGGTTAGATCATTTTCTAAAGTGAAATTTTTTAACTCTTTAAAAGTATAAGAAGCTTTTAAAGATGCATAATAATCATTTGTTAAAATCTCATTATATTTTTTTGAACATTGTGCTTTGAGTTCTAAAGCAGACTTTTCATCTAATGGCCTTTTTAAGTCCTTATGAAAATTTACAGTGATATTACTAGACAAACTTCTTATGGTGGTGAAGAAATCTTCAAGATTGGTGATGTGATGAATCAAACTGTTACTTACAAGCAAACTAATCCTTTTTTTAAGTAAGAAATCATTTGATTTAATATCTTTGATATCAGAACAAATGTATCGTAAATTTTTTAGTTTTTTTTGATTATTAGATATCTCTTTGTTATGTTCTGCTCTCAAAATCATCTCTTTAGAACCATCTATACCAACTACTTCAGTATTAGGCCATTTTATTGCTAACTTCTGCGAAATATTTCCTGGGCCGCATCCTAAATCAACTATTAAATCTTTTTCACCTAAAGAAATATTTTTTCTCAAAAGATAATAATTTATTTGATTAATAAGATTAATTTCCCCTTCTGAAAAATCAGCTTCGTCATAAGAAATGACTTGCTCTTTTTCTACCATTAATTCAGGTTCAGGGATTCTTTCCATATCTTTTTTTGAAAGAAAGATTTCATATTAAACATAATTCTACACAAACCGTTAAATAGTGGTAAGAATGGTTGCAGACGCCACAGGTAGAGTTATTCTTCCAGTACGGGTTATTTACATACGTTTTTTTATCGTGACTGTTGCACCAAATAAAGCTTCTTCAGAGAGCAATTCCAATAATCTTCAAAAAGATGATTTTCCAAAGACTGCGCCAGCTGCTTATCCAGTTTTTTTCAGATCTTACAGTAGAAAAACTCCATCTGGCAAAAGGGAGAACTGGAGCGAAGTAGGCGAAAGGAATTTATCGGGATTAAAAGAATTGGGAAAACTTTCTGATGAAGAATTGAACCTAATGAGAGAGATGCAAAGTAACCAAAAAGCCCAGCCTTCAGGGAGATGGTTATGGATCGGAGGAACTCCTTGGATTAATAAGAACCAAAATTTCTCTGGGGCATACAACTGTACTTCAACAAACTTAATTGATTGGGAAGCCTTCGCTTTGATGATGGACTTAGCAATGATGGGGTGTGGGACAGGTGCAATAATTGAGCCTCATTTTATAAACAATTTACCTACAGTAATAAATAAAATAAATATTAAATCAGTTAGTGAAGTTGGAATCACTCCTAAAAATCAAAGGGAAGAAAAATCCTCATTAGAAATCAAAGGAAAGGACCTTCATATCAAAGTTGGGGATAGCAGAAGAGGATGGGTAGATAGCTATAAATATCTTCTTGAGGCATCAAGTAACGAGAGTCTTGAAAAAGAAATTGATGTTTACATTGATTTGGAAGATATTAGGCCTGCTGGAGAATCATTAAAAGGTTTTGGTGGTATGGCAAATCCTATCAAATTGAAAGATCTTTACTCTAGAGTCGCATCACTTCTTGGCAAAGCTATTGGTAGGAAATTAAGTACAGTAGAGTGTTGTCTATTAATTGATGAAGCTGCCGTAACCATAGTTGCTGGGAATATAAGAAGAAGTGCTGGAATGAGGCAATTCGCTTCAGATGATAAGGAAGCAGCATCGGCAAAAGAAAATTTATGGAGTCAAGATGAAAATGGTAATTGGAGAATAGATCCTGAAAAAGATGCCCTCAGGATGGCTAATCATACAAGGGTTTACCATACAAAACCCTCTTACCAAACTGTTTTGGATGCAGTAACTAAACAATTCCATTCAGGTGAGGGAGCTATTCAATTTGCTCCAGAAGCAATCGCAAGGTCAAATGCAGATATTCTCAAAGATGATGAATTGAGAAAGGAATTTATTGAAATCTACTCAGAACAAGGTAAGGGAGAAGCAAGAAATTGGATAAATAGTAGTTATGGTCCCTTTTCAGAAGAAGAGTTAGACCACAGGATGAGTCGATATGGACTTAACCCTTGTGGGGAGATCTTGGGAAATGATTTCCACTGCAATTTGGCTGAAGTTCATTTAAATCAGATTGATCCAGAAAACTTTGAAGAGCAAAAAAAAGCTTTTAAAGCAGCAGCTCTCTCTGTAGCATGCTTACTTAATCATGAATTTGAAGTTGAGCGTTACAGAAAAAGTAGAGAATATGACCCTATTGTAGGGGTAAGTTTCACTGGATTATTTGATTTCTGTGTCCATGCTTTTGGGACGCCATGGTTGAAGTGGTGGGAAGCTGGAAGACCCGATAATGAAAAAGGCAAGGCATTCAAAGAGAAAGAAGCTAAGTACTTAAATTCATGGAGAAAAATAGTAAAAGAAACTGTGTGGGAATATTGTGATAAACATAATCTAAGAAGACCAAATCGATGCACAACAGTTCAGCCAGCTGGTACTAAAAGTCTTCTAACCGGAGCAGCTCCAGGATGGCATCCGCCAAAAGCTCAAAGATTCATTAGGAGAATAACTTTTAGGAAAAATGATCCAATCGCTTTGGCTTGCATGGATTATGGTTATTCAGTTGTTCCATCTCAATCTGATAAAGATGAAAATGGCTGCTTGCTCGATAATCCATTTGATCCAAGATGTACAGAATGGTTAGTTGAAATACCTACAGAAGTTAGCTGGGCAAATATAGAAGGTGCAGACCAAATAGATATCAATAATTTCTCAGCATTAGCTCAATTTGATTTTTACATGCAAGTGCAGAAGTTTTATACAGAGCATAATACCTCCGCAACTGTAGAATTTAGAGAAAATGAAATAGAGGATTTAGCTAAGGCTATTCATAATGCAATAGAAAATAATGAGGGCTATATTTCAGCAGCATTGCTAGCTCGATTTAGTGCCAACGCTACTTTCCCAAGATTACCCTTTGAACCAATAACTAAAGAGGAATATATATCATTGCAAAATAAAGTATTAGAAAGGAAAGTTAATAACGATTTCTTTGACGCTCTTAATAAATATGATATTGGAGAACTATCTGAAGCAGGACCGGCAGGTTGTGATTCAGATAAGTGCCTACTTCCTTTGGCTAAACCGAAAAATTAAGTTTTAAATTATTTGTAAATAAAAAATATAAATTAGTTTTTAAAAATTTAATTTATGGCTACCTCTTAAATAAGGACATAAATTATTTATGACATTAAGCTTAAATATTGGGAACTTATTTAATGATTCCTCCAGTCATGCCTTAGTTGATGAGCTAAGAAAAAGAACATCAGAAGAGGATATATTAGAATTTGAAGAAAAATTTAACTCCAAAAACGAAAAAAATCTACACATCTATATATGTAGATTTCTAAAAAATAGATCAATTTCCAGAGGTCTAGCTTCTAAGTGGTTAATAACAATAATTAAAAACAAAGAATCACAAATTGATGCTTTGCAAAAATTAAATAATTAGGTCAGCGCTGAGAGTCTCCATAGAGCAATTCCAAAAATTGAGAATCCCATAATAAAAGTAAATGCCAAAGCATTCACTAATTGAACTTTATCATTCATTCTGTTTGCAAATGGGAGTAATTGAGCAAATAATGGAGTCTCTTCAACTATTGCAGATTTTTTTACTGTAGGTTTTTTGCTTCTAGAAAACATAAAACAAATTTTATAATCTTAAAAATTTTACAGTTAAAAGTTCATTAAATAAAAAATACTTCTCAAAAACGAACAAAATGTAACCTGCAAGAAACTACATGAAGAAAAACTTAAATATTGTCAGTAGAAGCTTAATCTAATAATAAAAATATTAAGTTTATTTATTAAATACCTAGACAAATATTTTTTTTGGATGTTATTATAAATTTGTAGCAACCGCTACCAAACGTTCAACTTGCGTTTAGCAAGCCGCAAATCGACTTAAGCCATGGAACGGGGACTTGAGCGAAACCGGAGCTTAAAAAATGACTCTAATCTACAGAGGACAAAAGTACGTCCAGAACAAGGAAGTTGCTAAGAAGCAGCATAACGAACTAACTTACAGAGGAAAAGCTTATACAAGCTAGTTCACTTATAAAGTAAGAAAATAAAGAAGCCACTATAGTGGCTTTTTTATTGACTAATCTTAGACTAAAAAGATCACTTAATACTTCTCAAAAGAATCAAACTAATATGATTTAATTGCATTTATATATTTGATAACTATGGCAAACCAGAAGAAACCTTTATTTAAATCTCCCTATGACATAAGGGATGTAAGTGCTCTTTTTGCAATAGTTGCATTGGTTTTGGTTATTTCAGCCATATTAGGAAACAATTTATTTGGAATTTTTCAAAAAAGTGTAAATTTCGGTTAAATATCTAAAAATAAATTAAATTTATAAATCTAAATTCATTTTTACATATATACGATAACGGTGAACTAGATACTAAATACGCAAGATTTTAGAGATAATAAATTCATTTCCAAGAAACCATACAGTTAAACCCCCTAAAGAGATAAATGGTGCAAAAGGTATTGCTTGTCTATACCTTAGGAAATTCATAGATAAACCTACAAAACAATAAATTGCTGCAAATACATATGAAAAGCCTACTGCAAATAATGTTCCAATTGGGCCCAGCCAAAGAGCAAGCATTGCTACCAATTTTGAATCCCCTTTCCCAATCGCATCTTTTTTAAATAAATATTTAGCAACACGCCTAAAAATTTCAAAAATTAAAAATGATATTAAAGAATAACTAACTCCTTTAAACAAAAAGATTAAATCGATAAATTCATTTCCAATGATACTAATTAAAATCAATCCTAAAAAACCTGAGATAAATCCAAAATTTACTAGCCCCTGAGGTATCCAAAGACAATCAATATCTATAAAAGCAATACAAATTAAGAGTGATAAAAAAACCCAACCAAAGCTTGTATTAATTATCAAATTTGAACTAGAAAGATACAAAGAAGGAGAACTTTTTAAAAAAATTATGAAAAGAAATCCTGTGAGAAGTTCAATTAATGGGTATTTAAAAGATATGGTTGTTTTGCAAGTTTTGCATTTTCCTCTCTGTACAAACCAACTTAATAAAGGTATATTTTCCCGCCAAGTTAACTGAGTATTGCATTTTGGACAAAAACTTCTAGGCTTTATTATTGATAAATTATTAGGAAAACGGTAAATAATTACATTTAAAAAACTTCCTGTACAAAGTCCAGCAAAAAAAACTTGAAAGTAAATTAAATCAGTTAACATTTTTAGTTTTTTTTAGCATAATTTACAAATCTCGAACCTTAAGAATTTGCTTAATTTATACTTAAAAGTTGTCTTTGTTAAAAGGAATTCATAATTTTTGTTGACAAAAATTAAACTTAGGCTGAAAATTATATGATATATATACTCATTTTTTCTAAAATGACTTCATTACAAGCATATTTAAATAGTCCTAAAGCGAAAAGAGCGCTTTCAAAGAAACCTGGAGAAGATGGATTTTCCCTTATTGAATTGGTTGTTGTAGTTGCTGTTCTTGCAATTTTATCTGCTATTGCTATCCCTTCTTTTACTAGTATCAATAATAAGGCGCGTTCTGCTGCTGCTGCGAACACAGTTGCAACAATTGCTAAAGAGTGTGCTGTTAAGTACGCAAATGGAGAAGCTGGTTCAACTCGACCTTCTGTTACACCTGATGGTTATACGGCTGTAGCTGTTACTGCTTTTGATACTGGTACAAGCGCTACAACTGGATGCACTGCGACAGGAACAATCACAGCCACACCTAATACTGCACAAGCATCGATTTTACCAACTTTTGTTTATAATGTAGCAACAGGTGCAAAAACATGTACAGCTAATAGACCTGGATGCAGCGCAACAGGACAATGGTAAAGTAATATTT
>QCCW01000014.1 GCA_003281125.1 Prochlorococcus sp. AG-347-N23
CTTGGGAAAAATTGAAAAGCGAATTAGAAAATAAAGGTTGGATTACAGATAATGAGAGAATTGAAATTTTGAATAAAGCGACAGAAGTAATAAACTATTGGCAAGAAGAGGGTAAAACTAAAAAATTAGAAGAAGCCAAGCTAAAGTTTCCTGAAGTAACTTTTTGTGGAACTGCATAAAAAATCTAGTTTTTGGCAGCTTGAATTCTAGCCTCAGCCTTGGAAATCTCTTTCAAGGCTTTTATTTTCTCTGGATTTTTTTCATTTTCAGAGAATTTACTTATTGCTAATTTTGCTTCTTTAAGATCTTGTTCAGCATTTTGAACATCAATGTCGGATCCAATTTCAGCATTGTTTACTAAAACTATGACTTCATCTGATTCAATTTCAGCGAAGCCTCCCATTAGAGCTATTGATTTCCACTGTGAATTCATTCTTAATCTCAAAACGCCAATATCTATAGCAGTAACTAAAGAAATATGTCCTGGTAGTACACCAATTTGACCAGTAGTACTAGGGAGGATTACTTCCTCAGCTTCGCCTTGATAAACATTTTTATTAGGAGCTAAAACTTTAAGAGAAATTGCCATTAAATTAAAATTATTTGAAGGTTAAATATATTCATCCAGATATTTACTTTTCTGCCTTTAGTTTTTCAGCCTTTGCTTTGACTTCATCAATGTTGCCAACTAAATAAAATGCCTGCTCAGGTAAATCATCTAATTCGCCTGATAAAATCATATTGAAACCAGCAATGGTATCTTCTAATTTCACGTATTTACCTGACATCCCTGTAAAGATTTCTGCTACGAAAAAGGGTTGAGAAAGGAATTTTTCAATTTTTCTAGCTCTGTCAACTGTTAATCTATCTTCTTCAGAAAGTTCATCTAAACCAAGAATCGCAATAATGTCTTGGAGTTCTTTGTATCTCTGAAGAGTTGATTGAACAGCTCTAGCAGTTTTGTAATGTTCATCACCAACAACAGAAGGTTGAAGCATTGTGCTTGTTGAGTCTAAAGGGTCAACCGCTGGATAAATTCCCTTAGCAGCAAGAGCTCGTGCAAGCACAGTAGTAGCATCTAAATGGGCAAATGTGGTTGCTGGAGCAGGGTCAGTTAGGTCATCTGCAGGCACATAAACAGCTTGAATTGAGGTTATTGAACCTTCCAGTGTAGATGTAATTCTTTCTTGCAATTCACCAACATCAGTCCCCAAAGTTGGTTGGTATCCAACTGCTGAAGGCATTCTACCAAGTAAAGCGGATACTTCAGAGCCAGCTTGAACAAATCTAAAAATGTTATCAACAAAAAGAAGAACGTCTTGTTTATTAACATCTCTAAAATGTTCAGCCATTGTTAGTGCTGATAAGCCTACTCTCATTCTTGCACCAGGTGGCTCATTCATCTGTCCAAAACATAAGGCAACTTTTGATTGAGTTAAATCATCTGCATTGATAACTCCTGATTCTTTAAATTCCTCATATAAATCGTTACCTTCTCTGGTTCTTTCTCCTACACCTCCAAAAACAGAAACTCCACCATGTTCTTTAGCAATATTATTTATTAACTCTTGAATAAGAACAGTCTTCCCTACTCCAGCGCCTCCAAATAATCCAACTTTGCCTCCTTGTCTGTAAGGTGCTAAAAGGTCGATAACTTTAATTCCGGTTTCAAAAACTTTTGGCTTAGTTTCTAGATCAGTTAACTTTGGAGCAGCTCTATGAATTGGTGCAGTATCTTTAGTTTTTACTGGCCCTTGTTCGTCTACTGGTTCTCCTAAAACATTAAATATCCTTCCTAAAGTCGCTTCTCCTACAGGTACAGATATTGGCGCCCCCGTGTCTATTGCTTCCATGCCTCTTACAAGGCCGTCTGTGCCACTCATTGCTACTGCTCTGACTCTATGATCGCCCAGGAGCTGTTGAACCTCTGCAGTTAGCGCTATGTCTTGTCCTGCAGGATTTTTTGCTTCAATTCTTAGAGCATTTAATATTTTAGGCAATTTCCCAGCTGGGAATTCTACATCCAGAACTGGGCCAATTACCTGACGCACTACGCCTTTTGTTTGTGAAGAAGTCGATGGGGTTGCTACCATTTTTATTGATTGGTGATGATTAGCTGATTTTAAACAGCACATAATCCGAAAATACTACCACCTCATGGGTAAATTCGTTAAATGGGTTCGGCCACCCGCACAGTTTAAGTATGGTTTAATTGCCGCTTCGCAGATTATGTTGTTGATGATACGGATAGAGGACTTCTCTTTCCATTTTTATGACGCAAAGCGTCTCAATTATGATCCTCCATTAATTTATGGCAGCTGTTTCACTTACAGTCTCTACAGTTAAACCACTGGGAGATAGAATTTTTATTAAAGTTTCCGCATCTGAGGAAAAAACTGCTGGGGGCATTCTTTTGCCTGATTCAGCTAAAGAAAAACCACAGGTGGGAGAAGTTGCTCAGGTAGGTCCTGGCAAACTTAATGACGATGGTTCCCGTCAAACTCCAGAAGTGAGTATTGGCGATAAAGTCTTATACAGCAAATATGCTGGAACAGACATTAAATTGGGAGGAGATGAATATGTCTTGCTCTCTGAAAAGGATATTTTGGCTGTAGTAAGCTAAAATGTTTGTTTCAAAAATTATTAAAACTTATTACTAAATTGCTGCCTAATCATGGCTAAAAGAATTATTTACAATGAGCAAGCTCGTAGAGCGCTCGAGAAAGGAATCGATATCCTTGCTGAGTCTGTTGCAGTTACGCTTGGACCTAAAGGAAGAAATGTTGTCTTAGAGAAAAAATTCGGTGCTCCTCAAATTATTAATGATGGCGTAACAATCGCAAAAGAGATCGAACTAGAGGACCACATTGAAAACACAGGAGTTGCTTTAATCCGACAAGCTGCTTCAAAAACTAATGATGCAGCCGGAGATGGTACCACAACAGCTACTGTTTTAGCGCATGCAATGGTTAAAGCAGGGTTGAGAAATGTTGCAGCTGGAGCTAATGCAATCACCTTAAAAAAAGGAATTGATAAAGCGACGGAATTTCTAGTTGGTAAAATTCAGGAGAATTCTAAGCCTATCAGCGATAGTAATGCTATTGCTCAATGTGGAACAATTGCTGCTGGAAACGACGACGAAGTAGGTCAAATGATTGCCAATGCAATGGATAAAGTTGGTAAAGAAGGTGTTATTTCCTTAGAAGAAGGAAAATCAATGACCACTGAATTAGAAGTTACTGAGGGGATGCGTTTTGATAAAGGTTACATTTCGCCTTATTTCGCGACAGATACAGAGAGAATGGAGGCTGTTTTAGATGAGCCATTCATTCTTTTGACTGATAAAAAAATTGCCTTGGTACAAGATTTAGTTCCTGTTTTGGAACAAATTGCTAAAACTGGTAAACCATTAGTCATTATTGCTGAAGATATCGAAAAAGAGGCTTTAGCAACTCTTGTTGTTAATAGATTACGAGGTGTTTTAAATGTAGCTGCAGTAAAAGCTCCTGGATTTGGTGATAGAAGAAAAGCGATGCTTGAAGATATGGCTGTTTTAACTAATGGACAACTTATCACAGAAGATGCAGGCTTGAAATTAGAGAATGCTACTTTAGAAATGCTTGGAACTGGTAGAAGAATAACTATCAATAAAGAGACTACAACTATTGTGGCTGAAGGTAATGAACAAGCAGTTAAAGCTAGATGTGATCAAATTAAGAAGCAAATGGATGAAACAGATTCTTCATACGATAAAGAAAAGCTTCAAGAACGTTTAGCTAAATTAGCTGGAGGAGTTGCTGTAATTAAGGTTGGAGCTGCTACTGAAACTGAGATGAAGGATAAAAAACTTCGTCTTGAGGATGCTATTAATGCAACAAAAGCAGCTGTTGAAGAAGGGATTGTACCTGGAGGAGGAACAACTCTTGCTCACTTATCGCCAATATTAAAAGATTGGGCTGATCAAAATTTAGAGGGAGAAGAATTAATTGGAGCAAATATTGTTGAAGCCTCATTAATTGCTCCGCTTATGAGGATTGCAGAAAATGCAGGTTCCAATGGTGCTGTGATTGCAGAAAATGTCAAATCAAAGCCATTTAATGATGGTTTTAACGCTGCTACTGGAGAATATGTTGATATGTCTTCAGCTGGCATTGTTGATCCTGCAAAAGTTACACGTTCAGGTTTACAAAATGCAGCCTCAATCGCAGGAATGGTTCTTACCACGGAATGCATAGTTGCAGATTTACCTGAGAAAAAAGATGCTGCATCTCCTGGTGGGGCTCCAGGTATGGGTGGTGACTTTGATTATTAATAACTATAATTAATAAATTTAAGTTAGAAATTAGAAAGAGGGGTCATTTCAAAGATCCCTCTTTTTTTTCAAATTTTTTATACAATCCAACCAGCGCTAAGAATAATTGCCAATGATAAAAATATAATCAAAAAAGTCCAAGTTATTTTGTTAAGAGATGCTTCTGCACTACTTGCACTATTGAACATCGAGCTTCCACTAGCAGCTATTCCTCCCATTCCATCACCTTTTGGACTGTGAAGTAAAACAAGAATGATTAGAAGAACCCCAGAAAACACCCATAACCAGCTTAAAACTTGATTCATTGCTTTAAAAAGTTAATACTAATTTTAGACGTGTTGCACGACTTTATTATAACCTTTTAGTTCAATTTCTTTAATTAGGGTTTTTCCTGTCATTTCTTTTGGAATTGGGAGATTTAATAATTGTAATAATGTTGGTGCAATATCTGCTAATCCAGCATTATCTCTTAAATAAATCTCATTTCCCATATTCGGGATTTTTCTTTTTTCACCCTCAATAAAAATTAAGGGAACTTTATTTGTAGTGTGAGCCGTCCATGGTTCTCCAGCTGGACCTTTCATTAACTCTGCATTACCATGATCAGCTGTGATAAGAATGCTCCCACCCATTTCTCCAGTGGCATTTACTATCTGACCTATACATTTATCAACTGTTTCAATAGCTTTTATTGTTGCATCCATGTTGCCAGTGTGACCCACCATATCAGGATTAGCAAAATTGATTACTACAAAAGCATAGTCCCCACTTTTTATTGCTTTAGAACAACTAATAGTTAATTCTTCTGCAGACATTTCTGGTTGCATATCATATGTTGCAACTCTGGGAGATGGAATCAAATGCCTTTCTTCGCCTGGTAAAGGGATTTCTACTCCTCCATTGAAAAAATATGTTACGTGAGGATATTTTTCTGTTTCTGCAGTTCTATATTGTTTAAGGCCATTTTCTGAGACTATTTGACCGATAAAATTATTAAGAGACTCAGGAGGAAATGCTACTTTTACGGGGAAATTTTGGTCATATTGTGTAAAAGTAACTAAATCTAAGTTTGGAACTACTTTTCTTTTGAAGTCTGAAAAATCCTTCTCAGAAAGGGATTTAATGATTTGTCTTGCTCTGTCAGGACGGAAGTTAAAGCAAATTAAACTATCTCCATCTTTGAGATAGTTGTCAGAAATTCGTATAGGCTCTATAAATTCATCAGTTATATTTTTATCGTAACTTTGTTTTATATAATCCTGTGGGGAGATATTTGTCATTTTAATATCTGGATCAGTTAAATTAGCAAATGCTTTTTCTGTTCTATCCCATAAAAGATTCCTATCCATTATCCAGTATCTTCCGCATATAGAGGCTACTTCACCTGTTTTGAATTTTTTTATGCATGACTCTATTTGATTTAGATATCTAGAAGCGCTTTTTGCAGGTGTATCTCTTCCATCAGTAATAATATGTATTGCGACTTTTTGGATACCATTATCTGATGCCCACTTTATTAATCCTAATAAATGATCAATATGACTATGTACGCCTCCATCTGAACATAATCCCGTAATATGCAAAGTAGAGTTGTTTTTCTTCAAAGAATCAGCCATCTCATTTAACTCATTAATCATGCATAACTGATTATTTTTTACGATATTTGAAATCCTTACAAGTTCTTGTTGAATTATTCTTCCGGAACCAATAGTAAGGTGACCTACCTCTGAATTACCCATTTGACCATCTGGGAGACCCACATCAGAACCACTAGCACTTATAAGAGTATGAGGGTAAGCATGCCAAAGTGAATCCATTATTGGCGTGCTAGCACTTTCTATAGCATTGTCAGATTTACCATCTCTGTATCCCCACCCGTCAAGTATTGCAAGAACTACGGGACTCTGAGGTAAATTTAATTTACTTATACTTTTGCTGCTAATCTTTGACATATTTAGATCAAATTTATTTTTACGTGATCCAACCCTAAATCTAGCTTTAAACGTTACTAATTAACAATTTATATTTAAAATAGTTAGCTTTTGCTAATTTAAGAAAATGTTGAACGAATTTTTTTTATTGATAAATCATGTCCAATAAAACAAAAAGGATAGTAATACTTAATGAAGTTGAGCTTAGAAAAACTATTTCGCGTTTAACTTCCGAAATTATTGAAAAAGTAAAAAACCTCGATAACCTCCTTTTTATTGGTATTCCTACAAGAGGAATTGATATAGTAGAGGTTCTTGAAAAAGAATTATTCTCTAAAACAGGTGTAAAAATAAAAAAAGGAACAATCGATCCAACTTTTTATAGAGATGATCAAAATAGGGTCGGAACTCGTCTAATAAAGGTAACCGATTTTCCAATTCCTATAGAGAAACAAGAAATTCTTTTAATAGATGACGTAATTTACACAGGAAGAACTATAAGAGCTGCAATTGATGCTCTTTATTCATGGGGCAGACCTAAAAGTGTAATGTTATTAGTAATGGTAGACAGAGGTCATAGAGAATTGCCTATTCAACCCGATTTTTGCGGTAAAATTGTTCCAACAAGTAAAAGTGAAAGTATTAATTTACGTCTAAATATTATTGATAATGAAGAAGGAGTTTTTCTCGAGAAGCTATGAATCAGAATATAGTTCCTAAATTATATTCTCCTAAAAAATCATTTTTAATATCAAAACACTTAACTAATAAGTCAGCTTTTTTAGTTATTTTGAAGTAAAGAATCAAGCTGTCTTCTCCTGGATTTGAATAACTTTTGTGTACTATTTTGAGAGGTTTTCTATCCCACTTAATAATTTCTTCTTCGCTTTGAATCTCTGATAATCTTGGTAATCCATTTTCAAAAATCACATCATATTCCCTTTTTTGTTTTGTTTCTCCAATAATAATTTCAAATATTTTCTGATTAATTTTGCTGGCTTGAAGAATTAATTTAAATGGGTTTTCAGTTGGCCATGTTTGACCTTTGCAGAAAATAGGATGCCAAAAGTGTGTTTGATCTCTTTTATTTAATAATTTTATGGATAATCCCTTGTTCAAGATGTCTTTAATTTTTACACCTGGAGTCATTGCTAAAGCTCCTAATGCTATTGATTCAATTGGAGGTGGTTGCTTTATTTCAATTTTCGGAATCTTTTTTGTTATCCATTTTTTAATTAATGGTATTTGAGTCCCCCCTCCAACTAAAATGATTGCAGTTAAGTCATCTACTGTGCAGTATTTACCCCTTGCTATATTTAATAAATCTTTAAGTAAGGAGTTAAGGTGATTGAGAAGATTATTCTCAATAATAATTTTCTCAAAAATTTCTCTACTTAGGAAAAATTCTTTTTCTTTAAATCCTTCAGTTAAAAATTTTGTTGGATATTTATTTTCATATTTAATCTTAGATGAGCTGAGTTTACATTTAATTTCTTCTGCCCTTAAAAGATTAATTGGATATTTATTATCAGGTATAAAAAAATTAACGATCCATTGATCAATATCTTTACCACCAATTTTTGAGCCACTTTTACTTATGATTTCAGCACATCTTATTTTTTGTTTTGAAATTGAGCTTACATCATTTCCTCTGAATTTTAATAATTCAGCTATAGGACCAGATTTCCCTTCTCCTCCCTCTATTTTGACGATATTCATATCTATTGTGCTACCTCCAATATCTAATGTCATAATTTTGGAGCCAAATGGTACATTTATTCCCAAACTTGCGGCAGTAGGTTCATCAACTAGCGCTATTTCATCTACAGATATTTCCTCGCAAAGGTTAACTAACCATTCTCTGTAGCCCTTATATGTGTCAATAGGAGCAGTTAAGACAAGTCTATTGATTTCATACTCTTGAGGAATGTTTGTCCATAAATATTTAAAAAATTTTTCACCACATTCAGTAGGGGTCAAGATATTTTTCTGATTAATTTTTTCAATAGGATTTCCAATTAATCTTTTAAAATTTGAATGAAAAAATAAATCTGAATCAGAGCTATCTTTCATTTTTAAAGCGCTTGTACCAATTTTTAAAATATTTGAAGGCTCCTCAAACCAAACTGCTGTAGGAATAACCCCTGGGGATGATGTAATATTTGGAATTTCGACTAGAAAAGAATTTGCATCTTTTTGATCTTGAAAAGCGATTACTGTATTAGTATTTCCTAGATCAATAGCTAGAGTCCCTTTTAAATTTTCTTTCATATGATTTTGAATCAATTAAGTTCTTTTTGTAATTTATGTTTTGAATCGTTCCAATAAACTGTAAGATATATAATATATTAGAAAAATTTTAATGAACATATCAAATAATGCAGGAGTTGATTCTAATGATCTTGCAAAAAGAGGTGAGAGCTTAATTAGAAAATCTACTAACAGATACTTAACTACAGTGAAAATAGCTTTCAGAGCTAAGCAAAGACGTTTTGATGATTTTGATGGATTACTTGAAGAGTCAACTATTAAACCTGTTCAAAGGTCAATTATTGAACTAAGCGATGAACAAGACCAACCAGATTTACTTCCTGGTTAACTTTGGTAAAAGACCAAATAAGGTGGAGATTACAAAGAGATTTTAAAAAAGGCAAATTTTGCTTTCTGATTGGTGTGGACAATTGGTCAATTGAGTTACAGAAAAGTGAATTTTATTCACTTTATCTATTACTGCAAAGAATTAACGAGCAACTATTAGGTATAAAAAATCAATTAATGGATGAAGAGTCTATCACTTTAGAATTGGAGCAACTGCCTTGGTATATTGAGTTAAAAGGCAATAAGAATGAATGGAGCTTAAGATTTGTTTTTGAAAGTCAAGACCAAACTAGATCTTTTGAAATGTATTGGCCGATACAAATAGCAAAAAATTCGTATTATGAAATTAAAAAAATGTGGGAATCAATGGATTAAAAGATAAATAAAATTGGAAATTTTAGAAAAAAATTCCCCGGTAAAAAAAAAATTTTTCACAATTTTTCCACAACTATTTTTTTAAAAATAAATGTTGATCTAAAGATTGTGGAAAACTTTTGATTTTTTGAAATTCTTGATATTTTCGTGAGATTTATTTTTCAAAAATTAATTTCCATGACCCCCCTATTTATGACTTGATTCTCATCGTTCTATTCCCTGAGACTGATTATAATTAATACTTATTGACGATTTTGTAATTTTGAAGATAACTTAAATTCTGTAGATTTAAATTTCAACAAAATTTTTTAAGATGCAAGAATTAAATTACAATACAAATCCAATAATTTCAAATCAGGGAGATGATGTAATTAGTTTTAAATGTGAACTTCAAGAAAATCTCCAAAAAGCTATGAAAGAATTTGTTGAGGAACATCCTAATTGGGATCAATACAGGATAATACAAGCAGCTATTGCAGGATTTTTGATGCAAAAAGGATTTCAGAATAGAGATTTAACGAGACTCTACATTGGAAATATGTTTTCAATGAATTTTAAAGACTAAAAAAATTCATATTTTTTTTATTAGTATTTTTGCTATTTCATTACTAACAGGTAATATAGATAACCTATTTCCTTTTTTTACAACTAATAACTCATCCTCACTAAATAAAATCTTTAATTCAGATAAACTTAGTTTCCTCTTTGACTTAGATAAGAATTTTACTTTTACACAATCCCATCTTGGATTTTCAGGTTTAGATTTTGGATCAAAATACTTTGAATTTTTATCAAATTGTGTCGGATCAACAAGATTTAGATCTATTACTTCCATTAGTCCAACAATCCCTGGAGGTTTGCAGTTTGAGTGATAGAAAAAAATTATATCTCCTTTCTGCATGTTTCTCATGAAATTTCGAGCTTGATAATTTCTTATACCATCCCATAAAGTTACACCATCTTTTTTTAAAGTATCTATGCTATAAGCATCAGGTTCACTTTTCATTAGCCAGTAGTTTTCTTCAGTCATATCAAGGGATTAGCAGAATATTGCAAAGTGTGGATAGGGTGTGGCCGGAATGGTTTCGTAACCCGCTTCTTAAGTTATTATCCATCAAATTATCTATTTAGGAAAGTGATGGATTGAAGGGTATCGGTTATTTAAATTTTGCATTTTTTTCTAGCTGCAGATATCTCATCTTCAGTTAAAGTCATTGCTTCAAATTTATTATCTTCTTCAAATGCAATCTTTATATCTTTACAACCTTTTTTCTCAAAGAGGTCTCCTCTTTTTTTACTTTTTTTTAGATATATTAGTCCTCTTGTAAGATGTATTTCTTCATCAATAAAATCATTCATTTTTATTGCTTTATTAAGGTCTCTTAAGGCACTTTGATATTTTTTTAAATTAAATAAAATTAACCCTCGTAAAGCATAGTTCTCTGGGTTTTCTGGTTCATTATCAATATCATTATTTACAATTTCTAGAAAATCCTCTATGGTCGCATCTCCAAAGATGCCTTTAGATTTTGAATTATCTATAGAGTTCTTAGATATTATTTTTGATTGTTTATTAACTTTTTCATTTTTATTTAATATCTCTTTGGGTTTATTTTGTATAGGTGAAAAAATTAGAGATAAACCATTTAGGAGTATCACAGAAATTACCATTAATAGAACGCCTAAATACCACCAAAAACGAGCAAAAATTCGAATTTTCCTTTCAGTTATTTTCCCTCCAATTTTTTTATACCAGTTTATTTGAAAGTTATTAAGCCAAGTAAAAAAAACAGAACCTACTACTAAAGTTGAGATGAGAACAGGAGCAAAAAATCCTATATCTATTCCAAGTGCACCGAGAATGAAAACACCCATTACAGAGACAAGAAGTGCAATTATTCCTCCTAAATAAAAAATAAACTTCTTCAGTTTTACTAAAAAAAAAGTATTATTTTGTGACTTAACTGCGGAGTCATTTTCGAAATCTGATTTTTTATCAGAACTTGAACCCTTTCGAAATTCTTGTTTATTTGAAGCTCTAATCCAAGATTTTTTTATTATTTTTAATGCTGCATTGAAATCGATATCCATAAAAAATGATTTCTTATTTTCATAAGTGTATTTTTTTGTTTCCTCGTCCAATTTATAGGTTCCAATGCCGAGAGATTTTGCCTCTTCTTTGCTAAGTTTTTTGATCAAATTAGAACAATATTTTTCAAGATCCTCAATGCTTGATACTAAACTATATGTCTTAAAAACTATTTCCTCAATAAAATCTTTTGAATTAATATCTTTTAAGTTTTCATTATCTGGATCAGTTTCAGTGGCAATTATATTCAAAATTGCAATTGTGGCTGGAGTGATGACTTCTTTTTTATATGATGCCTGGTTTTGTACTATATATGATTTAAGGATATTAGAAAAGGCATTTTCTGATACAGGTCTTCGAGCTTCTTGATCCAAAAAATAATTATTCAGCCACAATATAAAAACATAATAAAAAATCGTAAATCCGAAAAAAGCTATAAAATAAATCCAATTTTTTGTCAATAATAGTATTACTAAAACTATTATTAAACTTAGAGGAATTGCGTTATAAATAAGGCTAAACTCACCTATCAGAGGATACATAATCTATTTCTTATTCTTTTTGATTCATTATATTTAACTGCCATAACAGGTCATTTTTAAGCAGACAATATATAGAGGGTTTTTCTTCGTTCCCAGACCTCCAAGATCAGCTTTGCTCATTACAGGAATACTTACTATTGACAAAGCAAGTAAACAAGTCGCTAATGGTTGAGCAAGTCTTAAAAAAGTTTCTTTATCCATAGAAAAAAGTAGCTAATTGCCCTCTATGTTAGATCGACTGTCAATTAAAAAAAATTGATTTATAGATAAATTTATCCTTCTGCAGGAATTAGAATTGGGACATCTTTTGCTCCAATTGCTGCGAACCAAACTATCGCATTATCGGTTTTTGCATTACCCATTGTATGTTTTGGTGTCTTTGGACCAACTATAAATGTATCCCCCGCTGTATAGGTAAGATCTTCCATACCTTGTCTTTTGACAACAATTGTACCTTGCTCAACATTACCTAATAATGGAATTGGATGAGAGTGAAGCGGGACTATCCCTCCCTCAGCTAATTCGACTCTTTGTAATCTTATTTCTGCTTTTCCTTTTGGATATTTAAGAGCATCACCATCCATAGTTTCAGAACCTACAAAGACTTCTTGTACATCTACAGGCGATTCGGCAGCTATAGAAATATTTGGGTTGATGAGCATCAAAGCAAAAGCGATTGCTATGAATAAATTTTTAATCATGAATTTAAATTCCTAGATAATTATTTAGGCATATAGTATTTATTTTTAAAATATTTGTCAGTACCAGATTTAACTTTTTAGGCTTTTCTTGATGGGATCTTAATCAATAAAAAGTGTGGAGGAGGTGTGGACGGATTTTATATGATTTTTAAGATCCCATGCTATGACTACTGGGTCATAGTTCATTAGCCAGTAATTAGGTTCAGTCATAGTCTATAATTTGCAAGAAATAGGGCTGCTGGTATGGTGCTGGTATGGCATTTTGTTAACTTTTTCGTAATTCAGCCAAATTCAAAGCATTTTGTTTAGTTTATCGAACAATATTAGTCGAAGAAAGTTCACATTTATAAAAGTATTGGTGGGTATAAGGGGCACATGACGGTTTTACATCGTTAAATGTGACTTTAAGATTTCTGTTTAAATTTTAAGGATATAACTTTTTAATAGCTTCTTTTTGTTCTTGCTTTTTTATCTCCTCAGCATCATAAACTGGGCAATTATTCTGTTCAAGAGATGAGAAAAAAGTTCTCCTTTTAAAAGTTTTAAATATAGGAGTTAGTAGGAAACGTTTCATTAAATCTTCTATTTTTAAAGTAGAACTAATTCTTAATAGCTTATTCCTTTGATATTGAAATAAGTTGGTCAGGATCATAATTAGAAATCCAACTTAGTATTTTTTCTTCCTCTTCTAAAGTTCTAGTGCATGCAAAACCATATTTTGCTCTTACTTTTTCGGAAGCCTCATGCAAAGCTTGAATTGCAAGAGACTTAAAATCTGAAATCTTTAAAGAATCTCCAGGTTTTAAATATTCAAGAATTACCGTAGAGGGTGAATATAGAGATTTTTTTTTACCATCTGGTAAATTTAATTGAAAATTAATTTCAGGCATTTTTAGTATCCCATTTTTTTAGGTGAAAATTTTAATTGATTGGAGCATTATCGATTTAATTTATATGTGTAAATCCAGTGAGAGGAGTATCCTCTTCCCAAAGTAATTCTGCTCCATTTGAATTTTTGATATAAACACTGCTATTACCATTTTTAAAGTTGCCGATATGACAACAAATAAGTTCATCATATGGTCTTAAAGCATCCTTTAAAAAATTAGCTTTATCTGGCTTGATAGCACAAAGAAAACCATAGCTTGGAAAACATGTAAGCCAGTCAAATTCTGGTACTCCTTTAGGGCGTTCAATTTTTTCAATATCAATTATAATTTTTTTTCCGGCAGATTCAGCAAACATAACTGCAGTACCTGTAATACCTCCCATGCTAATGTCTTTGGCTGCATGAATAATATTTTTTTTTGCAAGAAACGGTATCAATGAAAAATGTTTTTTAAGTAAAGTTGCCGAGGCTTTCGTAGCCGCATCCCAGAATGGATAATCTTTAAAAAAATATCCATCTTTATTCGCTATTATCCATAATTCATCTCCAGAATCTGCGAACCTTGAAGAAAGAATAGGACCTTCTATAAGTCCAAGAATTGATACGGATAAAGCAAAATATGGACTTTTTTGATTTGAGTGACCACCCACCATTGGGACATTAAATTTCTCACAGGCAAAACTCATACCAGAAAGAATTTTATTGTGTTTTTCTAAATCATTTTCACTCCAAATACTATTAACTAAAGCTATGGGCTTCCCACCCATTGCAGTGATGTCACTGATATTAACTAGTACGCTGCTCCAACCTGCGAACCACGGTTCTTTTTCTACTAAGCTCGGACTAATCCCTTCACTAGCCATTAATAACAAGCCTGATTGTTGTGGAATTACTGCTGCATCATCTCCAAGCATTGCAGATTTACCAAGTTCGCTGAACGGGCTATGTGAGAAAGTTTTTGCAGCACTTTGAATATCTTTTTTAGATTCAATACCACTATGTGTTTGTAATTTTTTGATAAGTTTATCTAACATTTTATGTGGTCACTTTTTCACTAAATACCAGCCTGGTCTGCTTAATTTTGAAGGCTTGTAATAATTTAAGTCAGCTTCCATTAGGTGATGTTTTATTCCCTTGATTTCTATTTGTTTAATTGATTTCCATTTGAGGCGTCTAAAAAAACTCACATTTTGGATCTGAACGGTTGCTAAAAATTGATCGCAACCCCATCCATTTGCTGTAGTTACTGCTTTCCAGATCAATCCTTTTCCTATTTGGTTGAATTTACGGAAAACAGAATCAACACCTAGTCTCCCCCCATACCATTGTCTTTTTTCTGTTTCGTAAATTCTCACTACGCCAACGACTCTCTCTTTAGTGCTATATCCAGAATTCAATGAAACTATTGGGTATGCATCTTGATCAATTTCATCAATGTCAGATTCAGCAAAAATATTTTGTTCTTCGCAAAATATTCTCTTTCGTAATTCCCAGTAATCTTTGATAAGGGGAGAATCATCTTCAAGCAAATGAAACGAAAAGTTTTCTGAATTTGAACTTGGAGATATCATAAAATCTTCTTCTTCAATTCCAATGCCTGATCTTACGGAGGGTGTGAAATAGTAAGGCGCGGAGCTAAAGCTTCTGCCGATATCCTCACTTGAGGGGTCAATAAAAAACATAATATTTAACTCTCAAATAGTGATAAAGCTGAGCAGGCACCGCATTTGGCACAACCAGCGGACATTTCATCAGATTTTATGTTGCCTTCATTTAGTAATTGCGAGACTGATTGATAAATATCAATCATGAAATCAGTGCTTGGGGAGGGGTGATGTTCCAGAGGCGTTCCTGCTATTGGCACAAATGGAACTATGAAAGGATAAACTCCTATAGATATCAATTTTTTACTGCAATTTATTAGGGATTCTTTGCTATCCCCAAGTCCAGCTAATAAATATGTAGAAACTTCTCCTCTGCCGAACACTGAGACACTTTCTTCGAAAGCTTTATAGTATCTTTCAAGAGAAATTTCAGATTTGCCTGGAAGAATTTTTTTTCTTATCTTCTCCTCCACAACCTCTAAATGCATACCTAAACTATCAACGCCTGAGTCTTTCATTCTTCTAAACCAAATTGGATTATCAGGCGGTTCGCATTGACCTTGGATTGGAATATCAACTTTAGCCTTAACAGCCTTTGCTGCTTCTGCCATTATTCTTGCTCCCCTATCACTACTGTTTGGGGTCCCTGTTGTCATTACTAATTGCTTTATTCCATCAAGTCTTACAGCTGCTTCTGCAACTTCAGCTATTTGATCTGGAGTTTTTCTTACGATAGTTTGTTCGTTTTCCAAAGATTGCTCTATTGCACAAAACTGGCAAGATTCTTCTCTATGTTTGAAACGAATACATTTTTGAAGAATAGTTGTAGCTAATACATCCTTGCTATGAAGAAGAGCAATCGACTTATAAGGTATACCATCTTTTGTTTTTAAAGAATAAAAACTTGGTTCTTTTGTGGTAGATAATTCCTTGATATTTGAATCTTCACTATTTTGGAGAATAAATTGTCCGTCAGGCTCCTCTGAAAGTTGATAATTAGATTTTTTAGATACGTGATTATAAACTGGAACCATTACAGTCTTCCCTTCAATTGTTAAAGCTCTATGATCGGATGGACCAGCGCCTCCTTTCCTACCCCTGTTGCCCTTTTTAGGCGTGGAACTTATCCCATTAACTTGTAATTCAGTAATAATTTTGCTTAGTTCAGACATGATTGATTTCCTCTAAATAGTCTTTTGTAGTTAGATCTTTTGGTATGAAATCTTTTCCATTTGATATCTCAAATACCTTATTTGGGGATGTATTTAGTTTTAGAGAAAGAAGATCTGGACGACTGTAGTGACCAACACTATCCATCATTCTTTTCCTTTTTGTAATAAGCGATAAATTAATTTCTGCTATGGCTAATCCTTCTCCTTCATCAAGTGGTCCTGCCAAATACTTGCCTTCTGGACTGATAATTGCTGTGTGACATCCTCCCTGAAATGCTTTATGAAGATTGGTTTCGGACGTTATTTTTTTATAATCTTCTGGATCTAGCCAACCTGTTGAGCAAATGACAAAACAGCCTGCTTCTAAAGCGTGATGTCTCATTGTGACTGCAGTTTGCTCGGTAAATATTGGACCAACTAATGAACCTGGAAATTGAGCACAATGTATTTGTTCCCCTTTAGCCATAAGGGCAAATCTAGCTAAAGGGTTATAGTGCTCCCAACAAGCCAAAGATCCTATCTTGCCAAGTTGAGTATCTACAACTTCTAAACCAGAACCATCTCCTTGACCCCAAATCATTCTTTCGTGAAAAGTAGGAGTTATTTTTCTTCTTTTTAGAACAATTTCACCTTTTTCGTTGAAAAGAATTTGAGTATTGTACAAACTTCCACCATCAAGTTCATTAACTCCTAAAAGAACTTGGATGTTATATTTTTTAGCTGATTTCCCAACTATGTCTGTAACTGGACCCGGGACTTCTACTGCTTGCTCATATAGCTTCATATGAGATTTACCCATTAGAACTGGGGGCTCAACAAATGAAAAATATGGGTAGTAAGGAAGAAAAGTTTCGGGAAAGACTATCAATTTTACATTTTTTGTAGCTGCCTCTTGGATCTTTAAAAGTACTTTATTCAATGAGCCATTTAAGTCAAAAAGTACAGGTCTAACTTGAGCAGCAGCTACTTTAAATGTTTTAGTCATTTTCTTAGAACTTATTACTTACAGAGTCCAAGTATCCAAAATAAATGCCCCTTCTTTGCGATGCATTAACACGATATCGAGAACATCTAAAGGACTTATTGGTTTTATCCCTGGAGTAAGAGCTCCTTCCCCATGCCCGTACAAAGCTTGTAATGCAAATCGACAAGCATAAACTTTGCCTCCTTGACCCATAAATTTTTCTAAGCGAGCATTAAAATTTAAATGACCATCAAATGCTGCATCTCCAAGCTTTGGAAAGCCTCTTTGTAGTCCTAGAGTTACTCCTGGACCATATAGCAATATCGAAGTTTCAAAACCCTTATTTATAAGACGACTAGCTTGTAAAAGATTAACAAGACCAATAGATCCTTCAAATGCGACAGTATGAAAAGTTAGTAAGGCTTTCTCACCTGGTTCGGCTTTAACATCTGGAAATACTTTTTCTTCATAATCAACTAAGAATTCTCCAGGCTGATTGGCGGGACGAGTTACAGATGGCATGAAATTTTTAAAAAAACTCATGTTATTCTCTGACTTGATTTACCAAAAGAATGTAACCAATATCACTAAATTGATGAACTTAAGATTTCTGATCAAAAAACTTTTTTAGTGAGTTTCATAACAAATTAAAATTCATAAACATGACAACATATATTTATTAAAGAAAAAGATGGCTGAAGAATTTCTAAATCAAATCTCTGCTAAATGTTCTGTAATTATTATTGGTGCAGGACAAGCAGGATTGTCTATTGCTCATTCACTACAAAAAAAAGGGATAAAACCTCTTATCTTAGAAAAAAATTATGTTGGATTTTCTTGGAAAGAACATCGTTGGGATTCTTTCTGCCTTGTGACGCCAAATTGGCAATGCACACTTCCTGATTATCAATATTCTGGTAAAGACCCTAATGGGTTTATGGACAAAGAAAATATAGTTAAATATTTAAAAAAATATTCTGAATTTGTTAAGGCAGATATCCTTGAAGGGATTGAAGTAAAACATTTAGTTAAAAAAAATGAAAAGTTTTTTATTTCAACTAACCGTGGAAATTTTGAAGCTGATCAAGTTGTTATAGCAACTGGAGCTTATCATGTTCCGAACCGACATCCTCATTCTGAGAGATTACCAACCAATATCCTGCAAATTGATGCGAGAGAATATAAAAATGCAAATTCATTACCAGATGGACCTGTCCTAGTTGTTGGCAGTGGTCAATCAGGTTGTCAAATAGCTGAAGATCTTTTTTTTGAAAAAAGAGAAGTTCATTTAAGCGTTGGGAGTGCTCCAAGATCTCCCAGAAGGTATAGAGGAAGAGATGTTGTAGATTGGCTCGACAGAATGGGTTATTATTCAATGCCTATTGGGGAACACGATGATCCTAAAAGTGTAAGGAATAAAACTAATCATTATTTAACTGGAAGAGATAACGGAAGAGAAATAGATCTTAGAAGGAGAGCGATAGAAGGAATGAATCTTCATGGAAGACTGGAAGAGTTAACTATTAATGATATTCAATTTTCAAACGATCTTTCTAAAAATCTTGATGGAGCAGATTCTGTTTATTGCAGAATAAGAAATAGTATTGATGAGTGGATTTCAAAAAATAATATAGATGCTCCTAAAGAAGAGAAATATTCTCCTTGCTGGGAACCAACGGAAGATGTCAAAGGTACTAAAATTGTATGTAAAAACTTAGCAGTTGTAATTTGGTGTACAGGTTATAAAAGTGATTTTAGTTGGGTAGATATCTCAGTTTTTGATGGAACTGGTTTTCCTATTCATGAAAGAGGTGTGACCCAATCACCTGGGCTTTATTTTCTTGGTTTACCTTGGCTTTATACATGGGGCTCAGGACGTTTTTGTGGAGTAAAAGATGATGCTAACTTTTTAGCAGATATTATTTCATTGAGATCAAATAAATCAGCTGCCACTAAAGAAATGTTGGAGTGCAAAGCTCTTCTAGGTTCTTAAATAATTTAAATTTTGCTAAAAGTTTGGAGAGAAAATTATTCTTTGAGATCACAGTTATAACTAGACTGGCTCACTTTTCATTAGCCAAAACTTTTCTTTAGTCATATCAAAGGATCTCAGCGAATTTTAAAGCTTCGAGTAGGGTTTACTTAAATTTTTTTGGGTATAAATTTATTATCCATCAAAGTCCCTACTTAGAAAAGTAGGAGGTAATATGTGGAAATTTTTAATACTAAATTTAAGTTTTAGAGTAGGACAATATATAAAATAAAAACAGTAAAAAAAAATTCGTGAAAAAATCATTTTTTTCAGTTGTTGTACTTTTAATATTTGCGCCAGCTTTAAACGCGGCACCAATAAGAAGTGAAAATAATTTGAACTTCCCAAAAATTACTTCATATAGATCAGCTTCTTGCGGTTGTTGTAAAAAATGGGTTAATCATTTAAGGAGTAGTGGTTTAGAAGTTGTAGATAATGTTGTTGAAGATATCTCATTAATTAAAGATCAATATTCAATTCCAAATAATTTGAGTTCTTGTCACACAGCAAAAATGGGAAATTATCTTATAGAAGGTCATGTACCTTTTGAATCAATTAAAAAGTTGAATTTAAAATCTCCAACCATTGCAGGTATTGCTGTACCAGGTATGCCTCATGGTTCTCCAGGAATGGAAGTTCATAATCATGATTCACACTCTCACGATCATTACAAAAGTTATGAGGTCTATTCTTTTGGAGAGAATATCCAAGAAGAGATTTTTGATTAAGTTGCCCCTTAGTAATCATATAAAATGGAGCTAATTACTTCTTTTTTAGATCGAATATCAATCTAGACTTATATATGAAAAATAATTTTTACTTGGCAAATTCAAAATTTTTAATATTATTTTGCTTTGGTCTTTTGGGACTAGCATTTAGTTCCACGGTTGAAGCTCATCCTGGAAGAAGAGCTGCAGATGGATGTCACAATGAAAAAGCTACTGGAGAAAGACATTGCCATGATAGTCCTACTCAAAATCCTAAAAAAAAAATAGTTGAAAAAAAAATAATAAGTAGTGAAGCAGTTGTAATCGATAGTTGCTACGACGGAGATACTTGTACAACAACAAGTGAAGAAAAAATTAGATTAGCATGTATAGATACTCCTGAAATTAAGGGACCAAGAGCAGATCCAGAGCCAGCAAAAGCAGCGAGAGATTTCTTAAATAGTAATGTTGCAGGAAAAGAAGTATCAATTAGAAGGATTACTAAAGATCGGTATGAAAGAACAGTTGCAGAGTTAGTAAAAGATGGAGTAAATATTCAAAAATTGATGGTATCAAAAGGATATGCAAAAATATATAAAAAGTATGCTGATCCTTGTCCATGGGCATCAAATTTTTCAGGAGATATTTCTGCTGATAATGAAAGTTCTCCCAAACAAAATAGTCTTTCTTGTCCAAACTTTGTATTAGCTGGAGGCAAAAAATATTGTTTATAAAAAATAGATTCTTGATATAGAAAGTTTAATGATAGTTGGTTTTAGCGAAATCTTCTTTTGATGCTGTATTTAGCAAAGTCTATTAACCCTGAATACCTATAGATTGGATCGATGTAGTGCTGTATGACATAAAAAGCAAAATAATATGCTCTGCAGAACCCCCATATTGCAAAAGCTAAAAGTACGAAGGTTTTAAACTCAAAGTGAATTGATATGAGAAGCAAGGAAGCAAGTAAACCAACTAAGAACATTAATCCTCCTTTTAGGTAAAGGAGCCAAACTTTCTTTATGTCCGCCATGGTTTTTCCTCTAATTTAAAGCATCCGTCAACTAGTAAAAAGTTTGAGTAAAGTTTGAGTAAAAAATATCGATTCCTTGAGATCCCAGTAATAGCTAGTCGGGTGTACTTTTCATTAGCCAGCAGCTAGTCTCCTTTTGTACTATGGGATCTCGGCGAAATTTTAGAGTTCGAATGAAGTTGGAATAGCATTCTTGGATACTCATTTTTTATTTATTAAAGTTTCTATTGTTGGAAGTATGGGAGTTATGGAGAAATTGAAGATAACTTTGCTATTACGCCAACAAATATTTATGTTTAAATTCTCCTGAATTATGCGCACTATTTGCAAGATTAATTTTTAAGGTTAATCAATTAAAAATAAAGTAAGAACAAATTTCATAGATCGTCTTTTGGATTCAAAAAAGGTCTTATTTTATTTTTCAGATCGCGGAGTGGCTTTTCAATAAAATCAGGTTTTTTCAAAACTGCAAGAATTATCCAGCCTGTACTAATAGCAAGAACCATACCTAGATAGGCAAAACCATAAATCATAAATTCTCAAATATAATTGCTTTTAATTATGCTTGTTTTTTTTCTCCTACTGCGGGTTGGATGTTTTCCTCTTCTTTAACCTTTTGCTTCTCCTTTTCATGAATGATTAATTTATTTTCGGTTCTTCCAAAATCATCCTTTCCTGCAATGAAGAAAATAATTGCACTAATAAAAAAAAGTGCAAAAAGCAAAACTTCCATTTGCTAATACCAATTAATTAAATACAAGTTAGTTTAGAGGTCTAATTTTAATCAATATCAAATAATACAACTCACAGTAAATTTCGTTCAGTCAAATTCAAAGAATAAAATTCTTTAATATCAATCTGTTTAATTATCTAATAACCTAAAAGTGTTATTTTCTTTACTATTAAGAATATTTATAAAGTATTATTTTTGTAATTATTAATTTTGATATCTATCCTTTTTATTACAATTTGATCATTAATTCTTTATATTTAAGAATGCTTTTTTCTTCCTTATTTTATAAATTTTGAACTTGAAATACACTTTAAAAATATTTATGTTTATTTAGTAATTAAATTTATAGAATATGGCAGGAATATTCAAAGACCCAACTTTATTTTTACTTTTGAGTAGTGTTGGAATTTTACTATTTGGCTCAATAGGTTATGGGATTTATACAACAGTTGGACCATCATCTTATAAGTTAAGAGATACAATTAAAGAGCATGCAAGAATGCATGAATTAGGGATTGCTCATGGTCACAATCACCAAAATCATAATGAAGCAGAACATATTCACTGATAAATATAAATGTATTTATATTTTTTTGATTCAGAATTAACGACAGAATTCTTCTTTATTTCAATGCTTTCTGGATCATTATTATCATTCTTTATTTTTCTGTTATTTTGGTTGACTAATCAAAATGCAATGTTTAAAAAGCAATAAGGTTAGTTTTATCAATTTAAAGTACGTTTTCATCTATTTTTTTTTTAACTGTACCTTGTTACATTTTTAATACATTTCTGCGTTAGATGAATCATTTTATACACCAATTCCTCGATATTTGTTTACATTAAGTAATATTTTAATACTAATCCTTAATCTAAATGGACTCAAATAAAGATATTCTCAACAGAGCCATAGGAAGACCAGCGATGATGGCTTTTATGATCTTAGTGGGAACATATTTAACAACAGGTCAACTTATCCCAGGTGTTTTTTAATGGACAACAACAATCAATCAAGAAATATTGATCCTCAGAAAGTAAGAGCAGAGAATTTAAATGGCAGATTTGCTCTTGTTGGTCTAATTGCCCTAGTTGGAGCGTACATAACGACTGGTCAAATTGTACCTGGAATCATTTAAATTTTTTTTAAAAGAATATTTTTTTTAAGTCAGCTTGTAGAGATACAAGCTGGCTTTTTTGCTGAAGAAATTTATGTAGTTTTAGTGATAAGTTTTCATGAAAAGTTCGAATGAGGTTCGAGTGGAATTCTTTGCCAAAAATAAAACCCTTGCTATGACTATCAAAATGCATCACGCTTGTTTCCCATTAGTCAAAACTTTTCTTCATTCATACCATGGGATTTGGAGGAATTTATCTGATATAATTTTGCTAGAATCAGATTTTTTTATATGTTTATTATCCATCAAAGTCACAATTTAGGAAAGTAATGGGTGGCATGGGGGTGCATATGACCGTGCTGCATCGTATATATGATCTGATACATTTCTGTTAAAAGTTTACGGGTACAACCTTTCAATAGCTTCTTTCTGTTCTTGCTTTTTTATGTCTTCAGCATCTAAAACAGGGCACGAGTTTTGATTTAGTGATAAGAGGAAAGTGCTTTTTTTGAATAGTTTGAAAAGTGGTGTAAGTAATAAGTTTTTCATTTATTCCCAAGTTTTCATATCAGAGAAGTCGCTTGCTATTGCATGAAGCATCCCTCCTACAAATGATCTAGGGCAACCAAGTTTGTTAACTAAAACTTCTGATTGTTTTTTGATATCTTCCCATGTAGGTCTGATATCCTCATTTATTTGTTTAAGGCTAGGTTTAAATTCTTCTGAATCATTCATGTTAAAAGGTATTAACTTATAAAAATTCAAATGATAGTGAAGAAAATCTCATTTATTTAAATAAATATTCAATAAAAATTACAAAATAAATTCTTTAGAAATTATTCTAAGCTGATTTAAATTCAGATTATTTAAATAATTAATTGCAATCAATTTTTCCTCATTAATTTCGAGATCTTTAATCTCAGAAATAATGCTATTAGATATTAAATCAATTAAATGTTCTTTATCCATGACTTATATATAAACCCAAAACTAACATTAATTATTTAAAGTCATCAACTCAACATATAAGTAAAAATACTCAGATAAATATAAAACTCATAGGTTTGCTAAATCACTTTAATAGTTTGAAGTTCCAAGGCAGTTTTAATAACATCAAGATCATTGGTTTTGTTAGAAATATAGCCCTCTGAATTTTCATTCCAAAAACCTATTTGTTTTTTTGCAATCAATATCTAAAAATAAAAACAAAAACGATTTTCATTTTCATTATGGTGTAAATTTTATACATAAGTTAGTATTTTTTATGAGTCAAGTTTGGTTAATATCAGGGTCGCCGGGATGCGGTAAAACAAATTGGATACTAAATACTTTTAAGAATCATTCTGGAAATTGTGGTTATATACGTCTTGGAGGCTATTCAGAAATTAATTTAGAGCACGCTATAAATTCAAAAATTGATTTTGCTTTTTTGAAAGATCAAATTCCTAACTTATTAGACTTATCTATTTCAAACTCAATATCAGAGAAAGATAAAGAAAAAATTTTGATTATTATTGAATTTCCACAGTTTTTTATACCTAAATCTCAAGGTATTAATGGAGTTGATCTGAGAATTATTAATGAACTTGAAAAATATAATCTTCAGCCAAATAGATATCTTCATTTTGGTAGAGATCCAGAATTATCAATTAAAGATACTTTAGATTTTAGAGCAATTGAATCAATAAGCTTTGATCTTAAAAAGCATATTTGGACCCTGCAAGCTTGAATACTTTTTGGTTTGAATTAGTTAATGGTGCTTATGGGGATGTATATAGAGCAAAAGCATTAATGAACTTGCCGGATGGACGTTACATCTTGTTTAACTGGATAGTCAGTCAGCAAGGATCTCAATATCAAACATTAAACCAAGTTGCCCCTCTTAATGGAAGACCAGAAAGATGTTCTGAAATTGTCATACAAGGGAAAAATTTAAACTTCGAGTCAATAAAATCAACGATTCATAATTGTCTTCTTAATGATGCTGTACTAGATCATCATCAAACTTCACTTAGGAATTCACAACTACAAACTGCTCGCCGTTAACGAAAAAATGAATCAAGCTGTCATCTCATGTTTACATGCAAATTTACCTGCATTAGAGGCTGTCTTAAAAGATATTGAACTCCAAGGAATTACAAATATTACCTGTCTTGGAGATCTAGTGGGTTATGGTCCTCAACCTAATGAAGTTATTGAGTTAATAAGAGATAAAAAAATTCCTACTTGTCAGGGATGTTGGGACGAAGACGTTGTTGATGGATTAGATGCTTGCGATTGTAGTTATCCTTCTCAGCTTGCTGAAAAGAGAGGTCATTTTGCTCATCAATGGACTACGGATAAATTAACTAAAGAAAATAAGGATTATCTGGCTAATCTACCCTACTCAATTCGTAAAGATAAATGTCTTTTTGTTCACGGTAGTCCTAATAGTCAACATGAATATCTTCTACCCGATATGGATGCATTTGCAGCTCTGGAGAGAGTTGAAAATGCCAGAGCAGAGATTCTATTTTGTGGTCATACTCATCAACCTTATATTCGCGAATTAGCAGATGGTTCAATTGCTGTAAAAATCAAAAACGCAGCCCCCAAAGATATTCAAGAAAAAGAAATTCAATTGCCGATGCGAAGAATAGTAAATGCAGGTTCAGTAGGAGAGCCAAGGCATGGAGGAACTAAAGCTACTTATGTTGTTCATAACGAAGTCACAAATGAAGTAAAAATTAGAGAAGTGGAATATGATCTTGAACTTACATGTAAAGCAATAATAGATGCCGGTCTTCCTCAGATTTTTGCATGGCGTTTAAAAAATGGATTCGAATTTGCGGAACAAGCTGAAGATGCATCTCATGTTTGTGAAAGATGATAGAACGCTGGGCACTCGTAAGTGGTCTTAAAGGGGATCTAGATACTTATGAACTTATTCAAAAAGACTTAAAAAAAACTCCAGGTAATATAACTCTTTTTGTTTTGGGGGATATGATAGGTCCTGAAAAAAACTGTAATAGGCTTCTCCATAGGTTAATTAATCCAAAAAGTAATGATTTACAACCATGGTGTATATATGGTTGGTGGGAAGAACAAATCCTCTTGGAAAGTGGTTACCGTGGGGATCAAAGAGCTGAAACTTTGAGAATAAATAAGGGTGAAGAAGTAGTTAAGTCTCTTACGAATGCTGTAGACAAATCATTTCTTGATTGGATAGCAGCACTTCAATTTGGATTTGTTGAACTTGATTGTGGTTTAATTCACGGAAGCTCAAAAGATATTGGCGAAAATTTAACACTAGATACGCCGCCACTGACACTTCTTGATAGACTTACACGTCTTCAGGTAAACAGATTATTTACTGCAAGAAGCAAAGAACAGTTTCATTTGGAATTGACAGAGGGAACTGTTAATTCTGAAATAGAAGATTTAAATGGAAATCGTAAGAAAGAGCAGAAAGTTCCGCAAAAAGCTGTTATCGGTATTGGGGCAGGAAAAAATTATACTCTTTATGATGTAGGCACTGATAATACTCAATTCGTACAAGCAGGATATAAATCAGAAAAAAGAATTAAGGGATTTGGAATGCTTTAGTTTTTAGCTAGTGAATCAAGTTCCCTAAACTTGTTATGAATATATTTTATCGGTATAAATGGTCTAAGGACTTGTCCTTTTTGTAAGGACTTGAGCCTAGCGGTTTCAAGGTTAACCCCGCACTCCTGCACACGAGTACAAAAACCTTTTTTCTTAATGAAGATTACTTCCAAGACACTTAGCTTGCTACTTAATGTAGTTTTTGTGCTTTGTGTCTTTGTTATTTAAAGGCTATTCATCAAAAGAGATTAATAGTTTCAGGGTTTTCTTACTTTGAACCGAACGCAATATCGGTTTGTTTTTTAGTCTGTAAAAGTTTGAATAAAGTTTGAGTAAAAAATATCGATTCTTTGAGATCCCAGTAGTAGTTAAACGCGCTCACTTTTCATTAGCCAGTAGTTAATTTCAGTCATATCAATTAGTTATAAGAAAATTAAAATGTGTGAACGGTGTGTGAACAGAATATTAAAAACGTTCAAATCTAGGTTAATTATCCATCAAATTATCTATTTAGGAAAGTGATTGTTGGTATGGGGTGCACGCGATCCTAGTACATCATAAAGATGACTTCGTAAATTTCTGTCAAATTATCAGCTACCCACACTTGAGCTATTTATGTAACATAATAGGTTTACATAAAGTAACAATTAAATGAAAAGACTTTTTCCTTATATCGCATTTGCATGTTTAACTGGTTTTACGGCTACAACCGGTTTACCAGTTATAGCTGGAGGTTGTAGTAGCCACATGAACAAAAAAGCTGAAATCAAATGCGCTGAAGATGATACTGAGTGTCAAATTGAAAAAGCTGAAAAGTTTGATTTAAGAGATTCTCTCAAGTCATAAAATTATGACTCAAATTGGTTTATTTATGAACTCTGCGCCAAGAGATTTAATTGAGTTCACATTATTTTCGGCTGTTGGTTTTACTGCAGGACTATTTGGTCTAATTTAGTCATAGAAAATTGACCCATTCTTTTTTTCTCCTAACCTTTTCAAGTCTTTCTTTCTTTTATGTGATGGCTTGGCATGGAGATAGAATTTTATTACCTAATAAAGCAGTACTCATTGCTAGCAGTACACGTTGTAAGGAACAGTTTTTTAGGATAGGTGATTTTGCTTACGGATTGCAATTTCATATAGAGACAACGGGGGCAATGATAA
>QCCW01000015.1 GCA_003281125.1 Prochlorococcus sp. AG-347-N23
AATAATGCAAAATTAGTAGTAGAAATTATATATTGTTTGAAAAGTTTCTTTAATAAAAATATTTATATTTAATGTCAAAAGAAAGCATGCCAGATGTTCTTGTTTTGGGTGCAGGGCCTGCAGGCATGGCAATTGCATCAGCTTTAGGGAAGGAAAAATTAGATGTTGAAGTGCTTTCTCCAAATGGACCAGATGAACCTTGGCCAAACACTTATGGTATTTGGGGGAAGGAAGTTGATCAACTTGGGCTTCAGGATTTACTTGAATATAGATGGAAGAATACTGTAAGTTTTTTTGGGCATGGTGCTTTAGAAGAACAGGACGACGAGAACAAAGCCACAGAGCATTCTTTAGATTATGGACTATTTGATAAGAAGAAACTCCACAATTTTTGGTTTAATGAATGCAATAAGTCTTTTATTAAATGGCATCAAGGCTCTGCAAACAAAATACATTTTGAAAAATATAAAAGTACAGTAACTACAAAAGATGGCGATACTTACTCTGCAAGATTAGTAGTAGATGCAACAGGATATGATCCTGTTTTTCTTAAGTTAAAATCTTGTGGTCCTTTAGCAGTACAAACTTGTTATGGAATAGTGGGTAACTTTAGTAAACCTCCGCTGAAAAAAGGACAGTTTGTATTAATGGATTATAGAAATGACCATCTTAATGAAGAGAAAAAAAAAGAACCGCCCACTTTTCTTTATGCAATGGATATGGGAAATGGGAAATATTTTCTTGAAGAAACATCTCTTGGTTTAGTAAATCCTTTAACAATGGAAAATTTAAAAGAGAGACTGGAGAAGAGGCTTTCTTATCGAAATATATCTATTACAAGCATGCAACACGAAGAGCTTGGTTTGTTTCTTCCAATGAATATGCCAATACCAGATTTCAAACAACAAATACTTGGATATGGTGGTGCTGCTTCAATGGTACATCCTGCATCCGGATACTTAATTGGTAATGTTTTAAGAAGAGCTCCACTTGTAGCAAAAGCAGTAGCAGAAGCAATTAAGAACAAAAATCTTAGTACCTATCATATTGCAAGAAAAGGTTGGGAAACTTTATGGTCAAAAGAATTAATTAGAAAGAAATCACTTTACCAATTTGGATTAGAAAAACTCATGAGGTTTGACGAACAACTATTGAGAGAATTTTTTGGCAGTTTTTTCCAACTACCTAAAAATCAATGGTATGGTTTTCTAACTGATACGCTCACCTTAAGAGAGATTGTATATGCGATGTTCATTATGTTTATAAAGGCCCCATGGAGTGTAAAGAAAGGTCTGATGATTATGCATGGTAGAGAGTTTAAAATGTTGCTCAGGATAATATTTCCAAATATATAGTTTCAAAATGAGGACCATACTTATAAGCGGAGCTAGTAGAGGTATTGGATTAAATATTGCTCATAAAGAATTAAAAGAAGGCAACAGAATTAGTGTTGGTATAAGAAATCTAGAATCATTAAAGGGAAGTGTTATTGATCCAAATAAATGGCCAGAAGGGAGAATTATAATTAACGAATATGATGCATTAAACAAAATATCAGCCGAAAATTGGATAAAAAATACCGTAGATGAATTTGGAGGATTTGATTCAGTAATAAATTGTTCTGGAGTATTATCGAAAGTTCCTTTTTTATACAAAGATGGTGATGAAGAAGACATTTTAAATACACTAAACATCAACTTTTTGGCAATTTGGAATTTATGTAGGCTTTCTTGGGATCATTTATGCGCCTCAAGCAGAGGAAGAATTATTGTTTTAGTCTCAATGAGCGGGAAAAGATCTAAAGGGGATTTAGCCGCTTACTCTTCTTCAAAGTTTGCTTTGATGGGATTATGTCAAACAATGAAAAATAAAGGTTGGGATAAAAATATAAGGATTTCAGCAATTTGTCCAAGTTGGGTCAATACAGAAATGGCTCAAAATATCTCTACCCTAGACAAATCAAGCATGACACAACCTGAAGATATAGCTGAAATATGCTCAACGATTCTGAAGTTACCTACCCAATCAGTTCCATTTGAAATTGCTTTAAATTGTAATTATGAAATTTAACCTAGTTTGAATATTAAGTAAGCCATTGAGAGCATTGCGATTGCTATGAATAAACCTTTTATTCGATTTGTTAACAATGAGAATAGAGATAAATCTTCAGAAAAGTATCCACCAAAACTACCCGTAATAAATAAAACAACCATTGGTAGAGATGCCATACCAAAAGAATAAGATATAGCTTTTACGAATCCAAAATTCAGATAATTAAATATAAAGGAACTTAATGAAAACAATAAAAAAGATGCAAACAGAGTAATGGAAACTTCAGCGTCTAAAGTGTGAGGTAAGCTTCCCTTTAATTCAAATTGCTTTTTGCATTCTTTAATTTGTCTTTTAGAAAGCTTTAAATAACCAGTTTCAGGAATTCTTTGTGACTTATATTTTCTTAGTAATCTTGCTTCAAGAGTTTCTGGCTCCTTCGTCATAATTGACGTTAATAATTCATCTGGTTTTAATTTTTTAATTTTCTTTTCAAGATTATCCGTTTTACCAATTCTATAAAGATCTCCTACTCTAATGAGGTAAACATATCCCGACATTTGCGTTGTAAAATTAAATCTATTCTTATTTAAATAATAGTGAAAGAATTTAGTAAATTAAAAGTTTTTACAAAATGACAAACGATATTTTATATTCATTTCGCAGATGTCCATATGCAATTCGTGCTAGATGGGCTCTATTAATTTGCGAAATAAAAGTAGAGATAAGAGAAATTGATTTGAAAAATAAACCTCAAGATTTTCTAAATAAATCAAAAACAAAAACGGTTCCTATACTGATAAAACAAGATAATGCGGTTATTGAAGAAAGTCTTGAAATCATCTTATGGGCACTCTCAGAATCAAAAAATGAAAACATTAAATTAATTTATTTACCTGATAACATAAAGGAAAATATTTTTGAAATAATTAATGAGAACGATAATGAATTCAAATTTCACTTAGATCGTTTTAAATATGCCACGAGATATCATAATAGTAATGAAGAATTTCATTTCTCAAATGCAATTAAATTTATCAATAAATGGAACGAACTACTTACAGTAAACAAATACTTTTTTGGAGATACCCCTACAATCGCTGATTGGTGTATTTGGCCTTTTGTAAGACAATTTAGAATCGCTTGTGAAAGTCAAAAAAAAACAAATTATTTTGAGCCCTCAATAAAAAAATGGTTAGATTCCTTTGAACAGGATAAATTTTTTAAATCCTTAATGCATAAGTACGAATTATGGGGACCAAATTCTAGAAAGAATTATTTCCCATCCAATTAACTTTCCAACAACTTCCTTTTTTCAATTATCCGTGCTAACTCCAGAAAATATCCTGCAGTTCTAAACTTTCCAATATTTTTTTCCTTAAAATCAAGGTCACTTCTGATTTCAGCAGTTTCCGCCATAAGCAAATCCAAATCATTTGATCCAAGACTGTATAATTCACCAAGTTCGATTTCCCTTCCGAGTAAATGACTCTTAAACCACTTGCCTTTATTTTCTTGAGGTGGAATATCGTAGGGAGTAAATGACATCAAAATTAAATTTAAGCTTCTACTATTCTAGGGTTATTATTGAAACTTTTTCATCTCTACTTTATTAAAAGTAAATGCAATAAAAAGAATTGAGAATGTCATTAGTGCACAAATTTCCGTCCAATAATCTAACCCAATTTTAGAAATCATTAATGGTGCAAGAACTGTGAATAATCCCCCAGAAAGAATTAACTGAGCGAATAGCTGTTTTGACGTAAAAATTGGTAAAGTTTTAGAAATATTTTTTGGATCCGCAAGCCTTAAAAGAAGTAACCCAGAAGCTACTACGCCTGTAGAATTTCCAAACTCTATCAAACTTTTTTCAAACCAATAATCATCAAAAATAAAGTATGCAAAAAAAGCAATGCAGATTAAATTCCAAAATAAACCGAAAAAAGTAAACACTAAAATAAGTATCCAATTATCAAAAACAACTCCAATATCTAAACTAGCCATAGCTGTAAAAATTAATAAGTCTGTAGATAAAATACCAATCTCCCTTTGCAGAATATTTGAAATAAATTCTGTATTTTTGGTTTTCTCTAAAATATATCTAATAAGGAGTGAGCCTATAAGGATAAAAGGGAAAACTGGTAGCGAAAAAATAATTTCCTTCGAAAAATCACCAAAAGAACTTGAAACATACCTTAAAAATTTAAGGAGCAAAACACCAAAAGAAATTGCCAAACCAGAGAATCCAAGATTTATTATAAAAATTCTTAAATCTGCAAAAATTTCAATCCTATTTTTTTCCTTTAGATTATCTTTTTGTTCAATAATTTCCTCAGTATCTGAAAGACCTAAAGTTCTACCAATAAAGATAAATATGCTACCCAATATGGAAGAGGATAAAAGCCCCATTGTTGCCATAGCCAAACCAAGATCTAAACCACTTTGGAAACCTAGTTTATTAAAACTTTCACCGATTATTGATGCAGCTCCATGACCACCCTCAAAACCGACTTCTATTAAACACCCCATTAAAGGATTTGCATTCATAGATGGAGGCAGAAAATATTTAACAACTAGACCGCCAACAAAAAATTGTCCGAAACCTAGAGAAAGAGCTAATAGAAATTGATTAAAAATCGGTTTAACTAAACCATTTATATTAGGTATAGGTCTTCCCATCATTAAAGTTGCAAAAACTAATGACAAAAGAGGGGTAGGAAAATGACTCCAAACATTTATTGTTTCTTTTGGCAAAAAGTGTATCGCTCCAAATGGACCTAAAGATATTCCTAAAATTCCTGATATAACTGCTATCGGCAGTCCAAATCTCTCAAGCTGAACAGCTAGTTTAAATTTCCGCCCAAAAATCAACAAAAAAAATATAATTAACAACCCCAAAAAACTTATTAAAAGAGAATTTGAAAAAATATCTTTATTCTCCAGAGAAAAAATATTCAATGATTTCAGAAACATATAAATCTAAATCTAAATTAACAAACAAAATTTTTCAAATAAAAAAGGCTCCGGTAAAAGGAGCCTTTTAATATAAGTAATGAAATTTTAGAATTAATCCTTAAGAGTAACTGTTGCACTATCAATATTACTGATAGCATTTGTAACTCTCTTAAAGTCAAAGCCTAAGGCTCTTAAAGCATGCCATAGGTGTCCTTGAATAAAGAAGAATCCAAAGTAGTAGTGAACATTAGCTAACCAAGCTCTTGATGTATACGTTCCATCAGGGAGGTCAACAGTATCAACCCAATAAGGTGAAATACTAAACTTCAATTCAAGTGGTTCACCAAAAAACTCAACTGGATAAACAGTTGTATTTGATGCACTCCAGAAGGCAGCAATAATTGCCATCCAACCTATACCTGCTAAGGACCATGAAAGTACCGCTTCTGCAGATAAAAGACCCTTGCCTTTGAATTTGGTAAATTCACCAACTTGCTTAGTTGCGATGTGCCAAGAGCCACCTGTTATTAAAACAAATGCTAGGAAAGCATGGCCTCCCATCACATCTTCTAAATCATCAATCAGGAGAAAATCAGTCTGGTGATTCCAAATCTCGGCTAGATTTAAATCATATTCAACTTGCCTTACTGCTCCAATTGCAGGGTCATAAACCCCGTGAACTCGAGCCCATTCGACGAGAAGAATAACTGCAAATCCAAGAATAATTAAATGGTGACCAAGAATAAATGTCAATTTATCAGGATTATCCCATTCGATATTGAATTTTCTTGCTCTTGCAACTTCAGAATTCTCTAAATTTCCCGGAAGAAGAAGAGAATGTAAAAGTCCTCCAGCTGCTAAGACCATAGAGGAAACTAAGTGAACAATTGCTATCGCGAGGACAGGCTTTGTATCTCCCATCATTACTCCATCAGCATCAAACCCAATTCCTAGGGTCGCCAAATGAGGAAGTGCGATAAGAGGTTGGTGTCCCATTGGAACACTGGGGTCAAATCGTGAAAGTTCGAAAAGGGTGAAAGCACCGGCCCAGAAAACAATTAATCCTGCATGAGCTACATGAGCAGCAATGAATTTTCCTGAGCGATTTGCTACACCTGAATTACCAGCCCACCATCCATAGGTGGTATCTGGATTACCATAGGTTTGCATTTAGGAATTGATTAGCTTAAACGTTTTGAGAATACTTTATATTTCACCAAACAGTTGAATTCATAACAAAATTGTAAAGGTTAGTAATCCTAGCAATAACTAAACAAAAATTCTTCTTAGGACAAACGAACAGTAAAGAAGAGAGATTTAAGAAAAAAAAGTTATTCTCAGAGATAAAAGTTAAAAAAAATCAGATTTTTAAAATTTAAATATTTTTAATAAATTTCTTTTTGCTGACATAAATGATGATTTGTTTCATTAAACCATCTTGTTTATTGCCTCATTCTCAAACAATTATTAAATATGGGATAAGACATCTAATATTATGACTACTTTTCAAGAGTCTTCTAGAAAAATTTCACTAGAAATGAAATCGGAAGTTCATTACAAAAAGGCTGCAAAATCATATAGAAAATCAAAACAATATATTGATATGATTAACTTATATCCAACTCTGCAAAATACTCTAATTGAGTGTAAGGATGAGAATTTAATAGAATAGAGATTTTATTTTTCCAAATCATTTAATAATTAATTTGTTTTAAGCTGCAATATTATAATTATCTTCAGAATAAAATTTATTAATTATTTTTCTGCACATTTTTACATTATAAAGCGCTTTGGGTTTCCAAGGTTTTTTCTGACCTAGTGGAGAACTTTTCCAATGAATCCCAGGCTTAAGCATTCCATTTTCACGTAAAAATGAAAGTTTAATTTCAGTTATTCCTAATTTTTCAGCGGTTAACTCAGATGAGCTCCATATTTCCCCTAACATTGAATTAAGTAAATATAATTAATCCTTAATAACGTTAATTTTAAATTTTTGAAAGGGGTAAAAATTTTAAATAATTATTAAGTAACAAAAACTGTGTATTGATACAGAAAAAGATAAGAAAGATTTATGTCAAATTAAAAAATATTAAATATAGAATCTTCATTAATAAATATCTCATCAAAATCTTCTTTTTTATTGATGGATTTATATTTTACGTATTCTTCTGTAATCGATTGAAGTTTTGGAAGATTGATCCAACCCTCGTGCCAATTTCCACTATTTATTAGTTCTTTGTAAGTAGTTTTTAAGTAGATTTCAGAATCAAGTACAGAAACCATTAAAAAAGTAATTTTTCCTTGTTCTTTAGTCTCATTTACTAAAACAAAATGTCTCAATCCATTTATTGTTTTATTTGAAGTCCAGAAATTTTCCATAATTATTTTTTCTTAATGTTCCCCTCAGAATTTTCTCTAGATATTTTTTTATATTCATTTCTAATTTCGTCTAATAAAATTTTTCTTTTATCCATATAATTAAAAGAGTCTTTTTTTAAGAAGTTATATCTTTCTTTTTTAGTTAAATTCATCCAATTATTAAGATTTTTCTTATTGAAAGTTGTTAATTTTTTTGCCTTCAAAACTTTTTGTTTTCTATTGAATTTAAAAAAATTCTTAAAATTAAAAAAAATAATTGCAAAAAGAAAAATTATGATTAATATCAAGAGCATAACTATCATTTTGCAAGCAAGTTATTATTAATCCACTTTTCTAATTTAATATCATTCTCAAAGGATATAACCTCTTCTTTATTCCCATTACCTGATTGATCAAAAAGTCTTATTAAAAATTCTCTTTTAGCTGCCTCATCATCACCTATTACAATAATACTTTTAGATTTAAGTTTATTTGCTTTTTTAAATTGTTTAGAAAATGAGGCTCCACTTAAATCCAACTCAACTATTAAATCATAATTTCTTAATTTTCTAGATAAATCAATAGCTAATGATTCAGCAATTAAACCTTGATTAATAATATAAATATCAGTAATTCTTGGAACTTCAAGCTCTTTACCTGCTAGTAAAATTAATCTTTCTAGACCAATAGCAAAACCAATTGCAGGGGTGCTTGGCCCTCCCATTTGTTTTATTAAGTCGTCGTATCTTCCTCCCCCACAAACTGTAGCTTGGGAACCTAAAGCCCCGCTAGTGATTTCAAAAGCAGTATGGGTGTAATAATCTAAACCTCTTACTAAATTAAAATTTTCCAAGTATGGTATTTTTAAGGCAGATAATTGTCTTTTTAAATCTGAATATCTTTTATGACTTTTTTCAGACAAGAAATTAAATAATCTTGGTGCATTTTCAAGAATTTTTTTTGTTTGAATATTCTTTGAGTCCAAAATCCTCAAAGGGTTTTTAGTAATCCTATTTTGAGAATCTAAATCTAGAGAATCTTTATTTGTTTCAAGCCACTTTAAAAAGGATTTTTGAAAATTTGATCTGTCATTATTATCACCTAAGGTATTTATTTCAAGATTAAGTTCTTTTATTCCTAATTTACCTAAGATATCCCAAGCTAAAGAAATAATTTCAACATCACTTCTAACTGAATCATGCCCTACAAACTCAACTCCTAACTGATGAAACTGTCTTTGCCTGCCTGCTTGAGGTCTTTCGTATCGAAACATAGGACCCATGTACCAAAGTTTTTGAAAAGGATTAGACGATATTCCATTTTGTATTAACGCTCTTGCTACTGAGGCTGTTCCTTCAGGCCTGAGAGTGCAGGATCTCTCCCCCCTATCAAGAAATGTATACATTTCCTTACTGACAACATCTGTTCCTTCACCAATTCCTCTTATAAATAATTCGGTCATTTCCAATATTGGTGTTCTTATTTCTTTAATGGATGCTCTTGAAAGCTGTTCCAATATAATTTTCTCAACGTTTTGCCACTTTATTAATTGATCAGGAAAAAGGTCTACTGTTCCTCTTAGGTTTTTTAAGTTATTCAAAGTTCTTAAAATAATTCAAAATTTTTAATTAATCTAGAAGTTAATCTTTGATTGATTATCCTGTGAGACAATTTTAATTTAACATTTAGTAAAACTATTGGGAATTAGTAAAAGTAAAGACAATCAGCATTGCGGTACAAAACCAAAAAAAATTGCTTTTGGAATAGCACCTCTTGGTATAGTTTCAATAGGAATCGTGCCTATGGGAGTGATAAGTATTGGGGTAGTTCCAATGGGTGTATTTTCTTTTGGTGCAGTAGCAATGGGAATAGTCAATTTATCAATAGTAGGGATGGGAATTATCTCTGCAGGTTTTACTACTATGGGGATATGGGAGTATTCACCTAATTCTCATAGCAATCATCATAATCATTCCAAACAAAACTCAAATTCAAATAAGGAAAATATAATGTCAGATCTATTTAACACTAAACAAGAGGCTGAAAAGGCTGCCTCAAAATACGGATGTAATGGAGCACATAAAATGGGTAATAAATGGATGAGTTGTAAGATGCACTAAATATTTTCTTAGTCAAAAATTTATTAAATATTAATTCAAAATCTCTACTCTAAAATCAAGATTTTTTGCCTCATCAGTAGTTAATTTTCTTGACCAAGCTCCTTGCACTGGACTATTCCATCTGAACCCAGCATTTTTAGCTAAAGACCTATCTTCATAACTAACCAAAGCCTTGTATAAAAACCTCGGTTCAGCAGCTTTTAGTAAAAGTTCCTCTAAGTTATCGCATTTTTTGAAGACCTCAGATATATAAAAGCAATCAGATAAAGCTCTATGTAAATTCCAAACTGGTATTGAAAAAGATAAAGCCAGATCTGTTACTGAAGGCCTATTTTTTAATGATTTTTGAAAAGACCAATTAATATCCTCTAAACTACATATCCATTTTTTATTAATTTTAGGCAATCTTCCTTTCCCAAACCATTTCTTATCAAACTCCACATTATGGGCAACAATATAATCTGAACAATCAACAAGTTTGAGAAAGAAATTTAATCCATCTTCCCATGGTTGAGAGATATTAGTTACTTCTGCAGATATACCATTTACGTGTTCGGCTTCATTATTATTAACTGGGAATAAAAATGAAACTTGTGAAAGCACGCACTTAAAAGATACATCAAACAAAATACAACCTACCTCTATCACTTCATCTTTATTTTCGTCTAAACCTGTTGTTTCAGTATCAAGAATTAAAATTTTTTCAATTTTTTTATTTTGATTAGCAACAATCTCTTCAGAGGGACAACTGATAACTTGATCCTGAAGAATATCCAATTGATTTAGTTCTTTTTTGTTAGATAGATCCAATTAGCTGAAAACACTTTCATTTATCTTGACGCATTTAATAAAAATTTCTCTTAAATTAATATAAATTAAGAATCATGATTAGAAAATAATTTTTGAAACATTTTTAATTTATGAAAGATGACTTTTACAAAATATCAATTTAATAATTTTTGTTATTGGCCTTCAAATCCTAAAAAAATTGTGGAATTTATAGGTGGAAGTTATCTAGCATCTAAACCAGATTTAACTTATAGAAGATTCATAGAGAGTTTAATTAATAAAAACTATGCAGTACATGCATATAAATACACTCCACAATTCGATCACCAAGATCTTGCTATTAAAGCATGGAGAGATTTCAAGAATTGCCGAATATCTTTATCCAAGAGAATAGGAGCATCAATTCCTTCAATAAGAATTGGTCATAGCCTAGGCTGCAAACTTCATCTAATTTCTCCTGATGGAGGGAGAAATTGCGAAAAATTCATATCAATAAGTTTTAATAACTTCAGTGCTAACAAATCTATTCCATTATTGAAACAAATTTCTCAAAAATTAGAATTCAACAGTGAATTCAGCCCAAGCCCTGAAAGAACTTTGCGATTAATTGAAAAAACATATAATCAAAAAAATAACTTCCTAATAAAATTCAACTCAGACGAATTAGATCAAACAGATAAATTATTTTCTTGTCTGAAAGCAAGAAAAGAAGATAATTCTAAAGGGGTATTGTTAAAAGGTACACACACTATAATTGCAAGCGCAGGACTAAGAGAAAATTTTCTGGGAGACTGGGCCGATGATGAATTCAAAAGAATTACTATAAAAAAAATTTCCAATTTAATTGATGAATCTGATTAGGATAATTCTTTCAGCTTTTCCAAAACAGAACTATCTTCAAGAGTGCTTATATCACCGCTAATTTTTTCTCCGGCAGCAAGGGATCTTAAAATTCGCCTCATAATTTTTCCACTACGTGTTTTCGGAAGAGAGTCAGAAATTATAATTTTTTCAGGCTTTGCGATAATTCCAATTTCATTAACAACATGTTTCTTTAGATTCTCTACTAATTCTGAAGAACCGTTCACATCTTTTTCTAGAGATACAAAAGCAACTATAACTTCACCTTTTAAATCATCTTTTTTGCCAACGACTGCAGACTCTGCAACTGATTTATGACTTACCAAAGCAGATTCTATTTCCATTGTTCCTAACCGATGTCCTGAAACACTTATTACATCATCAACTCTTCCCATAATCCAAATATATCCATCTTCATCAATACGTGCTCCATCTCCAGCAAAATAAACATTTTTTTTTCCTTTAAAGAAAATATATTCCCAATAACTCTCCAAATATCTATCTGAGTTTCCGTGAATTGTCCTCATCATTCCTGGCCATGGTTTCTTAATAATTAAATAGCCACCCTCGTTCTCCTTAACCTTATCTCCATTCTTATCTACAATTTCAACTTCAATTCCTGGCAGAGGGAAAGTAGCTGAACCTGGCTTTGTAGCAACGACTCCAGGCAAGGGACTTATCATCACACCACCAGTCTCAGTTTGCCACCAAGTATCAACAATAGGGCATTTATCTTTACCAATAACATCCTTGTACCACATCCATGCTTCAGGATTAATTGGTTCTCCAACTGTGCCCAAAAGTCTAAGACTCTTCAAATTATATTTATCAGGTATTTCACGCCCAGACTTCATAAATGCTCTTATTGCAGTTGGTGCAGTATAAAAAATAGAAACCTTATATTTTTGAACAATTTCCCAAAAAGCCCCTAAATTTGAAGGTCTTGGCACTCCCTCATACATTAAGGTTGTAGCACCATTAGATAAAGGCCCATAAACTATGTAACTATGACCTGTAATCCAACCAACATCAGCAGTGCACCAGTAAATATCGTCATCTTTTAAGTCAAAAATCCATTGGAATGTCAAATGGGACCAAAGATTGTAACCACCTGTAGTATGAACTACACCTTTGGGCTTTCCAGTCGAGCCTGAAGTATAAAGAATAAAAAGTCTATCTTCGCTATTCATTATTTCTGGTTCACAATGATCTTTTTGATCTTTTAATAATTCGTGCCACCAAAAATCTCTATCATCAACCATTGAAATATTTTTTTGGGATCGTTGAACAACAACTACTTTTTCAACAACTTTATCTGCCCCACTTTCAATGGCGGCATCAACTGCTTTCTTAAGTTCAATCACCTTATCTTTTCTAAAGCCACCATCAGCAGTGATAACAAATCTGGCGTTTCCATCAATTAGTCTATCTTTTAAAGCTTCTGAGGAAAATCCTCCAAAGACAACTGAATGAGGCGCGCCTATTCTTGCACAAGCTAACATTGCAAACATCGCTTCAGGAATCATTGGCATATAAATACATACCAAATCTCCTTTTTTTACACCAATTGCCTTTAATGCATTAGCTGCTTTACATACCTCTTTTAGAAGTTCTTCGTAAGTATATTTTTTGCTATCTCCGGGTTCGCCTTCCCATATAAGTGCAGTCTTTCCTCCAAGCCCTCTCTTGATGTGTCTATCTATGCAGTTATATGTAATATTCAGTTTTCCTTCTTTGAACCATTTAAAAAAGGGAGCATTTTCGTTATCTAATACAGTTTGAAATGGCTCAAACCAATCTAATTCAGATTTTGCAAAAGATTCCCAAAATTGAATAGGATTATCTGATGCTTGTTTTTTTAAACTTAGTAATTCTTCTTGCGTACTAATATTTGAGTTTTCTGCAAAATTTTTTGATGGAGGGAAAATTCTCTTTTCTTCAAGTATGTTATTGATTGAATTTTTTTTATTTAATGACATTAAATAAATCTATGCTTAATAAATTTAATCGAAAAAATTAAGGTTTTCAAAAATTTTAATATTAATTTAGCTCAAAAATTTATATCTAATAGATCTAATAAATACGGCTTAGAACAAATTCTGGAAGAGCCATTAAAGCTCTTTTATATTCAGAATCAGGAAGCCATACTATAGCTTCTTTGGAAAGCATTGCAAAATCCTCAGCTAGTTTCCTGGAACTTTCAATAGCTTTAGAGTTCATGATAATACTAAGAGCATCATCTAAATCATCTTTTTCAGCAAGTTCTCTGTTTATAAGAACTGACAATTTTTTATTTTCTTCTAAGGCATATAAAACTGGGGCGGTAAGATAACCACTAGCAAGATCACTTACAGCAGGTTTTCCAAGTTGTTTGTCATTTCCAGTAAAGTCAAGAATGTCATCTACAACTTGAAATGCTAAACCAATATTTTTGCCAAAATCATACAATGAGGCTAATTTCTCATCAGTAAGATCACTCAAAACTCCAGCTGCTTTACAACTATTTGCAATTAATGAAGCTGTTTTACAATAACTTTTATTGATATATTTTGAAAAAGATTGAGCCGAATCAAACCTATTTAAATTTTGTTTGATTTCACCTTCTGCTAAATCCATTATTACTCTACTAAGTAATTTCACTACATTTACATTATCAAGATTTGCTAAGTGCCAACTTGCTTGAGCGAATAAAAAATCACCCGCTAAAACAGCAACTCTAGTATTAAATCTGCTATGTACAGTATCTACTCCTCTTCTTGTAGACGCTTCATCAACAACATCATCATGGACTAATGAAGCTGTATGAATCATTTCAGTTATTTCAGCAAGTCTTTTATGTTTATTTGTTAAACAAAATTTAGGAGATATTGCCTTTGAAATCAGTAAAACAATCCCAGGTCTCAGTCTTTTACCCCCAGCACTAAATAGATGTTCTGCGGCAGCTTGAAGTATTGGATGACCAGCTCCTATTAGATTTTTCAGTTCAAGAATAAGATCATCAAGATCATTTTCAACTGGTTGTAGTAGCTCTGTTACTTTATTCATGATTGACCTCATGTATATATTAAAGAATCAAACATTACTTCGGAGGTTTACCAACCTAATTTCTTTATCAATTCCAAGCCAAAATTTTACTTTTTTATAAAATACATCTCTTTCTGAAGTAACAAAAAATTTCACATTTTCGTAAGAAAGACTCTCACAGCGGCCAGTTTTCGGGATAGCGAAAGATTCATTAAATTTTTTTATTAACGTTTCCGATGGATCAATAATTTTTATATTTGATTTTATTTTTTTTCTTAAAAAGTCATAAATTAAAGGATAATGACTACATCCAAGTATTAATTCTTCAATATTTTTATTTAATAGTGGTTTTAAATACAAATCCGAAAGATTATTTAACTTAATAAAATCAAGCTTTTCTTTTTCAATTTCCGATACAAATTCTGGACATTCTTTTTGAAATATTTTCAAATTCTGCTTTTTAGTATTTATAGCGTTTTTATAATATGAAGATCTTACTGTTGTTTGTGTTGCGATGATACCTATTATTTGCTTTTTAACTATTTCTGATACTGAATTAATAAGGTCAAAACATGGAATCTTTAAGTTATTTTCTAGAATATCAAGAGCACATGCATTAGTAGTATTACAGGCTATTAAAATAGCATCCAAATTCTTATCTTCAAAAAAATTACAAATCTCTTTTGCAATTAATCTTATCTCTTGGAAATTCTTGTTTCCAAAAGGGATTCTTTTTGTATCCGCCAAATAAAAAACTTCAACATCTTTACGTGTTTTTAGTAAAGAATTGAGAATAGTAAAACCACCTATTCCACTATCAAATATACCTATTTTAAGTTTCACCCTACTTTATTTAGATATTCAAGTATGCCTTTTGCAATTGCGTAAGCTAGTCTTTTGCGATGAGTTGTCTTTTCTAACCTTCTTGCATCTAGTCTTCCTGTTAAAAATCCAATTTCTACAAGAACAGCGGGCATCCTAGTATTTTTAATAACGTAAAATCTCCCCTGTTTAACTCCTCGATCAGGACTCCCTGGGGAAACTCTTAGGATTTGTTTTTGAATTCTTTTGGCGAGTAATTTTCCTCTCCATCCTCTATAGTAAAAGGTCTCCAATCCATTAATATCTCTTCTTTTCCCTCTTGAGGCATTTGCATGAATACTTACAAAGATATCTGCATTCATGTTGTTAGCGAAGGAAACTCTTGATGGCAAATCCAAATCAACTTCATTTTTTCTAGTTAGCCTTACTTTGACACCTTTCTCAGAAAGTAATTTTTTAATTATTTTGGAAACATCTACTACAACATCTGTTTCCCTTATGCCACCAATACCTATTGCTCCTGGATCAGGACCTCCATGCCCTGGATCGATAACAACTGAAAATTTGTTTCTCTTAACCTCTGACAATTTCAAATTATAATAATCTCTTTTCTTCTTATAAATTGAGTTTTGATTTGTTTTAAGATTTTCTTTTCTCTTCTCAACTAAACCTTCCCCAATCTTCTTAAATGAATATTTTGGGTTAAATAATTTTATTCTCCACCTATTTTGATCTAAACCAACAATTTGCCAAGTCAAGGGTTCCAAATAAGTTTCTTCCTTAAATTCAATTACTAGCCTTGTTTTACCCTTATTTGGTTTACCTAATCTAATTTCTTTTATTGGTCCATTACCTTTTATTGATCTAGGGGTTTTTAATTCTCCCGGAAAATCTACCCAAAATCTATCTCCATATATTTTGTTAGCCTTTTGAAAGTATGCTTTTAAATTTGTATTTGATTTAGTTCTTAATTCTAAAACCCCATTAGTTTTTAGTGCCCATGCCGCCAAACTACTTGAAGATTTAACTGGAAGGGTTGCAGAATTTAAAAATAAAAAAACAGATAAATAACGAAAAAGTTTATTGACTGATAACTTTATCATTACTTTGAAAATAACTTGTTTTTTCTATGTTTAAGGCTTGGCATCTGCTCCCTGATTTTCTTTACTCTTTTTTTATCAGCCGGCGCTATTGCAGCTCCCTGAGTTTTTCCAGCATCAGACAAAACTGTGCCCCATGGGTCGATTACCATTGCATGACCATGACTTTGTCTTCTCCCATAATGAATCCCAGTTTGAGCTGGAGCGACTACATATGCTGTGTTCTCGATCGCTCTAGCTTGTAATAGGATTTGCCAATGATCTTTTCCAGTAAATGCTGTAAAAGCTGCGGGTATCATTATTAGCTCTGCACCATTAAAAGACAAATATCTATAAAGCTCAGGAAATCTAACGTCGTAACAAATCGATAACCCTATTTTGCATAAACCTGGTATATCTACAACAGGTGGATACTCCTCACCAGATAAAATAGTAGATGATTCCTTATATAAATTTCCATCTGGTAAATCAACATCAAATAAGTGAATCTTGTCATATTTTGCCAAAATCTGTCCATCCTTCCCAAAAAGAGCTGATCTATTAAAAGTATGGCTGTCATCACCAGCAGGAACAGGATACCCTCCTCCCAAAAGAAATACTTGATATCTTTGTGACATGGTTTTAAGAAAATTTGTGCATTTCACTGACAATTCAGAAGCCAATCTAAGTTTTTCATCATCTTCGCCTAAAAAAGCAAAATTCTCAGGTAATCCTATTAACTCAGCACCTCTTCTAGCAGCTAATTCAATTTGTTCTTCTGCTTCAACAAAATTTGCTTCAACATTTGAAGTACTCGTAATTTGCAATGCAGCTACCAAAAAATCAGTCAAGACTTTACTCCTAATGAACTAATTCGTAAATCATGAGGCACGAATCACGCCTCTTTCAACTTGAGCTGGAACAATATCTAAGCAATCAAGTTCAGAACAACATTTAAAATCATCCTCATAATCTCCAAGACTTGTCAATCTTTTGCCATGGGTTGCTGTTTTTAAACATTTCAAAATATCATTTTTCCAGACATTCCAAAGTGCCAAAGCAGCTTGTAATTCGTCATTCAGAATATTAATTTCGAAATCACAGTTCTGTTTCAGGTATGAGGCTAAAGCACCAGCAGCTAAAGAATCCTCAAGTGAATAAGAGCCTTCCCAACCACTACCAAGTATTAAAACATTTTCACTTTTTAATGAAATGATTTTTTTGGCAACTGCTTTCCTATTTGGGAGACCCATAGCAAATAAATGCTTAGCATTTTGAACCTTTTGCAATGATTTAGTTCCATTAGTCGTACTCATAAATAGTCTTTTACCATTAACAACTTTTTTTGTAACTGATAAAGGAGAATTTCCTAAATCAAAGCCCTCAATCTTCTTCCCGCCTCTCTCTCCAAGCATTAGTCTCTTTTCAGCGTGCCACTTAATTGCAGATTCTTTTAATAAATCTAAATCTGCAAAAACTTGTATTGAATCAGCTCCATTTTTTAAAGCCCAAGAAATTGTGGTTGTAGCTCTTAAAACATCAATGACAACTGCGATGTCTAGACTATTTTCAGGAACATCCTTTGCAACGTGATAGTAAGTAAGATTAATAATCAAGTCCTTTTTCTGAATTTATTATAGAAAACAGTTACTTAATTTGATTATTTTTTTTTTAAAAACAAACTTATTGATAATATAAAATTAATTTGTTTTTACAGAAATCTTATCAAGTAATTTATTTGAAAATGAATAATATCCGCAAAATAAAAGGTGGAGTTAGTTTAAAAGGAAAAGTAAAAGTACCTGGAGATAAATCTATTTCTCATAGAGCTCTAATAATAGGAAGTATTGCTAAGGGTGAGACGACTATTGAGGGGTTCTTACATTCTGAAGATCCACTTTCAACTGCTGATTGTCTAAGAAAGTTAGGGGCATACATACCAGAAATAAAAAAAAATAAGCCTTTTACGATTTTAGGATTGGGCCTTGATGGATTAAAAGAGCCAAAAGAAATTCTCAATTGTGGAAATTCAGGAACCACTATGAGGTTATTAATGGGTTTATTAGCCGCACAAGAAGGTAAGAATTTCATCTTAACCGGGGACGCTTCTCTTAACGAAAGGCCAATGGGGAGAGTTGGCAAACCATTATCTTTGATGGGTGGCAAAATTTATGGAAGGGAAGGCGGTAACAAAGCTCCAATCTCAATTGATGGGAAAAAACTTAAGGGATGTGTCATTGGAACTCCAGTGGCAAGTGCTCAAGTGAAATCGGCAATATTATTGGCAGGCCTCAATGCTTCTGGAACTACTTCTGTTATTGAACCAGCATCTTCAAGAGATCATACGGAAAGAATGCTAAAAGCATTTGGAGCAGACATCAGTATCAGAGGAGAATTAGGAAGGAATGTGGTTATCAAGTCAGGGAGCAACTTAATTGGTCAGAGAATATTGATTCCAGGAGACATAAGCTCTGCTTCTTTTTGGATGATTGCTGCATCTATTGTTCCAAATTCAGAGGTCTTAATTCAAAATGTCGGATTAAATCCCACTAGAACAGGGATTTTAAATGTAATGGATACAATGGGGTGCAACTATGAGATTTTAGATAAATCGACTATTGCAGGTGAACCTATTGGATCTATTAAAGTAAAGACTTCAAATAATTTAAGATCATTCACTATTGAAGGAGATATTCTCCCAAAACTTATAGATGAAATTCCTATCCTTACTGTGGCTGCCTGTTTTTGTAATGGAGTTTCTGAAATTAAGGATGCACGAGAATTAAGAGTTAAGGAGACAGATCGATTAAAAGTCATGGCACGACAGTTACAAAAATTCGGCGCTGAAATAATAGAAAAAGAGGATGGGTTAATTATTAATGGGCAATCAAATTTTCATTCTGCGGAGGTAGATAGTGAGACAGATCATCGCGTAGCAATGAGTCTTGCTATTGCTTCACTTCTTGCTAAAGGTACCTCAAAAATCATGAGATCTGATGCTGCTAGCGTCTCTTATCCCACTTTTTGGGAAGAGCTAGCTAAACTAACCAGCTAGCCTAAAAAGTTTTTTTGTCTGAATTAATAGAAATTTTAACTAAAGATGGTAGTTACTCTTTAAGAAGTGTGTTTTTTCAAGAGAACTTCCATAGTTTATTGGGTGCATTGGAGGAAACAAAGTCAAAGTTTACAGCTACTTCTAATTTGCAAAGATTTAAGGGCAAATCTCTTAATGTTTTGGATATATGTTTTGGTTTAGGATACAATTCCGCTTCATTATTAGATGAATTAATTAAACAAAAATCATATTTAAATTTGTATGCATTGGAGATTGATAAAAAGCCTCTTGAATATTCGCTTAGAAATGAATCTTTTTTTAAATTATGGGATCCAAAAGTCAAAAAAATATTTGAATCACTTAATCAAAAAGATTACTTTGAAGATCAATTTTTTAAATGCAGTATTTTGTGGGGTGATGCTAGAAAAAAAATCAACAGTATTCCTTCCTCTATTAAATTCGATCTGATTTATTTAGATGGTTTTTCTCCTCAAAAATGCCCACAATTATGGACAATTGAGTTTTTAGCCAAAGTCACAGAAAATCTTAATCCTCAAGGTTATTTAATAACTTATTCTTCATCAGCGGCAGTAAGAAAAACCCTAAGAAATCTTGGATTAGAAATTTTTACTATCAAGCCAAGTTTAAAAAACAGACCTTTTTGGAGTCAGGGAACTGTGGCAATATCAAAATTTGATAAGAATAAATTGAAACCTAATTTCAATTTTGAAAAGTTATCTCTAATGGAAGAAGAACATCTCTTAACTAAAGCTAGTATTCCATATAGAGATCAAGGTTTGAACTCAAGTAAAGACGATATAATCAGGAGAAGATTAGATGAGCAATTATTTTCAAATCTATTATCTACAAATAAATGGAGAGGGAAGTGGGGAATGACGAAGTTATCCGTTAAGAGTTAGATTTAAATTAGGATTTCAAATAAACATGTTAAGTGTTGCGATATTAGCGGCAGGCAAGGGCACCAGGATGGAAAGCTCATTGCCAAAAGTTTTACATAAAATTTCTGGCAAAAGTCTTCTACAAAGAGTAATTGATTCATGTGTCGAATTAAAACCTGATAAAATTTTCGTAATTACAGGACACAAATCAAAAGAAGTACAAAAGTCAATTCCAAACGATAAAAAAATCCATTTTGTTGTTCAAGAACCTCAATCGGGAACAGGTCATGCTATCCAGGTACTTTGTAAAGAAGTAAAAAAACATGAAGGAAAACTTTTGGTACTTAACGGCGATGTGCCACTCATTAGGTCTAGTACTCTAAAAAGACTTTTGTACTTACACGATTCAAAAAATGCTGATGTTTCTTTAATTACCACTAAGAAAACAAATCCTCATGGATATGGCAGAGTTTTTTTGAAGGGGGATTTTATAGAGAAAATTGTTGAAGAAAAAGATTGCAATGATCTAGAAAGAGAAAATCCATTAATAAATGCAGGTGTTTACTGTTTTAACTGGGGTAACTTATCAGAAATAATTAATACCTTGCAAAGCAATAATAATCAAAAAGAGATTTACTTAACAGATACAATATCTTTGCTAAAAAATTCCTTAAGTCTTGAGGTAGAGGATAATGGAGAGCTTCAAGGAATTAATAACAGAATTCAACTATCAGAGTGCGAGGAATGTATTCAGAATTCAATTAAAGAAAAACATATGCTTAATGGTGTAACTTTTATAAATAAAGCCAGTTGTTCAATTAGTGAAGAAGCTGAAATTGGTAAGGATGTAATCATAGAGGCTAATACACATATAAGAGGAAATACGAAAATAAATAGTCATTGCACTATAGGTCCAAATACTTTTATTGAGAATTCTAATGTGGGATTAAATTGTGAAATTTTAAACTCTACTGTTTATGATTCTCAGATAATGGATTATATAAAAATTGGCCCTTATAGTCATATAAGACCTAATTCCAAAATATCTTCCCATAGCAAAATAGGTAATTTTGTTGAGATCAAAAATAGTCAACTAGAGGAAGAATCCAAAGTAAACCATCTAAGTTATATTGGTGATTCTTTTATTGGAAGATCTACAAATATTGGAGCAGGCACTATTACTGCAAATTTTGATGGACAGAAAAAACATCAAACAAAAATTGGTAAAAATTCCAGTATTGGAGCAAACACAGTTTTTGTTGCGCCAATAAATCTAGGGGATTCAGTAACAACAGGTGCTGGTTCAGTGATCACAAAAGACTCTAAAGATAATTCATTAGCGATCTCAAGAACTAAGCAGGTAAATATAGAGAATTGGAAAAAAAGAAATCCTGATCTAGTTAATTAATTCAATAATTTTATCAAGTTGCCAACATCTGCTCCCCTTTATAAGAATAGAATCACCTTTTTTCGTAGATTTGTTTATCTCTTGTGGTACATCTTTAATATTATTTAAAACTAAGAATTTATTCTTATCTTTTAGATAATTGGTGTAAATTTTTTCATTTTCTTTATCGCAAATAAATAAACACTTTTCTATATCTGAATTATTTATTAAGTTGAATATTTCTTTATGATATTTTTCAGATTCTTTCCCCAATTCTTGCATACTTCCAAATATGAAAAATTTATTTCTCGGTTTTTCAAGCAGGTTTTTAATACATGCTTTTACTGACTCCGGCGAAGCATTATATGATTCATCATAAATTGTTGTTTTTACTGATTTAAGAATTTTATTCCTTCCATCTAAACTTACAAAATCAAATTTATTAAAACTTGCAAAATCAATGCCTAGCTCTTTTGCAACTGCATATGCAAATAAGAAATTTGAAGCATTGTGAAATCCCTCAAATGATATTTCAAAGGTATTTTCTTCAATTAAAATTGTTTTATTCGAAGGATTATAAAATCCTCGCAAATTATCATCTATCTTAAAACTCTCCTTTTGATTTTCTATATTTAATAGTTTTACTTTTATAACTCTACCTTTCCAAAATTCTTTTAAAGTTTTTTCTAAGAATGGATCATTTGCTGGAATTATTACAACTCCTTCTGGATTTAAGAATTTAATAATTTCACACTTTGCATGAGTAATATTTTTTTTTGAGCCCAATAATCCAATATGAGCTGTGCCAATATTAGTAATAACTGCAATATCAGGTTCACTATATTTAGATAAATTCTCGATCTGTCCAAGACCTCTCATCCCCATCTCAAGAACTAAAACTTTATGTTCTATATCCGTAGCAAGAATAGTAAGACCAACTCCAATCTCGTTATTGAAATTTGCATGGGATAGTTTAATTTTTCCAAGTTTCTTTAAAACTTCACCAATCATTTCTTTTGTAGTTGTTTTGCCAACTGAACCAGTTATCGCAACCAAAGGAATATTTAATTTTTTTCTTTTGAGCAATGTTAATTTTTGAAATGCCTCTAAAGTGTCACTTACGACCCAATAAGGAAAATTTCTAGGAAGTAATTTCTGCATACCTTCTTTAATAACTACTGATTTCACTCCTTTATTTAAAACCTCTGGAAGAAAACTATGTCCGTCAAAATTTTTACCCTTGATAGCTATAAAAAGATCATCTTTAAATAAAGTTCTACTATCAATACTTATATTTTTAAAATTTAAAAAATTTTTATCCTCGTCTAGATTTTTAATATGACCCAAAACATTATTTAATTCTGATGAAGAGAATTCCATTAAAAAATTAAGTCATACTTTTTTTAAAGATGGATCAGCGGATTGTCCGTAAGAAAACTTTTCAACTTCAGCAAAATCTGGAGATGGTTCTTTTAATCCACAAACATCTTTGTACATAATTTCGTATTCGAGTGCAGATCTTTGCCAACTAAACTCTTGACTCATAGCTCTTTTTTGCAATAATTCCCAACTATCTTTATGCCTAAAGGCCTCCCAAGACCTCACTAAAGATGTATAGAAATCTATAGGTTCAAAGCGATCGAAGCAAAAACCGGTGCCAGTATTATTTTCAGGATTATGAGGTAAAACCGTATCAACTAAACCTCCTACTCGCCTTACTATTGGAATAGAACCATACCTCATAGCAAGCAGTTGACTAATACCACAAGGTTCAAATCTACTTGGCATTAAGAATGCATCAGAGCCACCATATATAAGTCTTGATAAAGAATCATCATAGGTAAGAAATACTGAAAATCTTCCTGGGTAATCTAATGCAAGTTGCCATAGTCCTGACTCTAAATATCTATCTCCAGTCCCTAAAACAACTATTTGCGAATCTGTATATGCTAAAAGTCTTCTTGAAACTTGTAGAAGTAAGTCAACCCCTTTCTGATCAACTAACCTACTAACCATACCTAAAAGATATTTTTTAGGATTAACTTCGAGACCCATTTCTTTCTGCAGAATTTTCTTATTCTCTTGCCTATTTTCTAAATTCTGAATACTAAATTTTGCTGGTAAAACAGGATCTTTTGCTGGATTCCATTCATCAATATCTATGCCATTAAGAATTCCCCTTAACTTACCTGAAATGTAATTAAGTAATCCTTCAAGACTTTCCCCGTATTCGTGGGTTTTAATTTCATCTGCATAAGTCGGAGAAACAGCATTTACTCTATCTGCGTACAACATTGCTGCAGCCATTGTGTGGTCTCCATGCATATACCAAGGACACCAAGTCATTTTTTCTAGTTTCCATCTCCAAGGGCCTTGGTATTTTAAATTATGAATTGTGAAGACTGTACTAATTTCAGGGTCCTGATGCATCCATACAGGGATCATTCCAGTATGCCAATCATGGCAATGGAGAACTTGAGGTTTCCAACAATTCCAGGCAAATTCAGCAGTGGCACTAGCAAAAAATGTAAAGCGCCAGTCCTCATTTTCACCTCCGTATATTTGGTCAGAGTCAAATGTTGGATGCCCTACTAGGTAAATCACATAATTATGGATAGGATGTTTTGCTTTATATACGGCGAAATCATTGCCCATTGTATTTGCTCTAAAAACTGGTTCATTCGATACCTCTAAAAGACTCCACAATTTCCCATATCCTGGAATTATTACCCTTACATCGTGGCCAAGTTTTATCAAAGATGGAGGTAACGAACCAACCACATCTCCCATACCTCCAACTTTGATCATTGGAGCACATTCAGCAGCTGTAAGAAGAATTCTCATTGATAATTATTTAAAAAGTTCTTTTGAAAAATAAACTAAGGTGTCCACTTATAGTCAGAAAAGTCTGGTGGACGCTTTTCAAGAAAGGCATCTCTACCTTCTTGAGCTTCTTCTGTCGAATAAAATAATTGAGTTGTGTATCCAGATAATTCTTGAATACCGGCAATCCCATCATTCTCCGCATTGAATGAAGCTTTAAGAATACGAATAGCAGTTGGACTATTTCGTAAAATCTCTCTTGCCCAGATTACACCCTCAGCTTCTAATTCTTCAATCTTTGTAATTGCATTTATCAAGCCCATCCTTAGAGCTTCCTTGGAATTATATTTTCTACATAAAAACCATATTTCTTTTGCTTTTCTTTGACCAACAAGTCTTGCCAAATAACTAGATCCAAATCCCGCATCAAAACTTCCAACTCTTGGACCTGTTTGACCAAATATTGCATTTTCAGAGGCGATACTGAGATCACAAATTAAATGAAGTACCTGTCCTCCTCCAATTGCAAATCCAGGAACTAAGGCAATAACAACTTTAGGCAAACTTCTTATTAATCTTTGAAGTTCAAGTACATTTAATCTCTGCTTCCCCTCATCATTTTTATATCCATTTTCTCCTCTTACACTCTGATCACCCCCAGAGCAAAAAGAATAAATACCTTTTTTATCAGGACCCGCACCTGTAAAGAGTACTACTCCAATAGTTTCATCATTTCTTACGATATTAAATGCGTTAATGAGTTCATCCACAGTTTGTGGCCTAA
>QCCW01000016.1 GCA_003281125.1 Prochlorococcus sp. AG-347-N23
ATAAAATCAAATCTGTTAATATTTTTGTAAAAACAGGATTTTCCTTAACTGTTTTATTCGTATTCATAACTATATTGGTATCTATCTTTACAATAAATTACTATGATCAAACTCTTGTTGAGGTTGACATCCTGCATGGCTTTGCAGAATCCTTCCTAACTCTAAGTGATTTTGTTATTTTGTTTGGATTTATAAAGTTGTTAAATAGCTTAGAAGTAAACAACTCTTAAGACCTTTTACAATTTTGTGTTTTTTAGGTAAAAGTATTAGAGAATATATGAAAATAACGATTTTTTATGTTTACTACATTATTTGCAGCTGCAGATCCAGCAACTTTTTCTTGGTCTCCTAAGTGTGCCGTCGTAATGATTGCATGTAATGTTTTTGCTTATGCTATTGCTAGAGCAACAATAAGAAAACCTAATGAAGGTTTTGAAATACCTAATTCAAAATTCTTTGGTGGTTTAAGTCACGCTTCAGTTGTAGGTGCTAATTGCCTAGGTCATATTTTCGGAATTGGAGCAATCTTAGGATTAGCCTCACGAGGTGTTTTATAAATATTTATAAAATACTTTTTCTTAAATTATTAATTAACTAACTTAAATTTCTTAACAATTTTATCTGCCATCTGATCAGGCATAAGTCCTAGTTTTTCTTTACTCTGATCAGGTGAAGCATGATCAACTAAAACATCAGGTATACCTATTCTGTATACAGGAATGTTTATTTCATTATCGTTAAATAATTCAACTATTGCGGAACCAAATCCACCTATTAAGGTTCCTTCTTCCATGGTTACAACTTTTTGAATCCTACTTGCTAAAGGCATAATAAGATTTTTATCGAGAGGTTTAACAAATCTTGCATTAACAATGCATGGATTAATGTTCATATTTTTTAAGATCTTTGCTGTTTCGATTGCTGATGCGACCATTGAACCATAAGCAATAATTAAAATATCTTCTCCTTCTTCAAGTATTTCAGCTTCGCCTATATTCAAAGGTTCCCAACCCTCATCCATTACAGCCACTCCTAATCCAGAGCCTCTGGGTATTCTTAGAGCTGAAGGACCATTATGGTTTATTGAAGTTATTAACATTCTCTGTAATTCAGACTCATCCTTTGGAGCCATCAATACAAAATTAGGTATAGATCTCATATAACTGATATCGTACTGACCTTGGTGAGTAGGACCGTCAGCTCCAACTATTCCAGCTCTATCAAGTACGAATGATACAGATAAATTTTGTATCCCAACATCATGAATTAATTGATCGAAAGCACGTTGAAGAAAAGTACTATAAATAGCTACAACAGGTTTAAGACCATCGCAAGACATTCCTGCCGCAAGAGTAACTGCATGTTGTTCTGCTATTCCTACATCGATATATTGATCAGGGATATTTTTTTGCAATATATCTAAACCAGTACCTGTGGCCATTGCAGCTGTAATACCAACGACTTTGCTATCTTGCTCACATATTTTTAATAAGGTTTGACCAAAAATTTTACTATAACTAACTGGTTTAGGTTTCTTTGACGGAATAGATTTCCCAGTTGTCAGATCAAATGCAGACTGTGCATGATAACCCACTTGATCAGCTTCTGCATAAGGGTAACCCTTTCCTTTTGTTGTGACTACATGTACAAGTACAGGTTTTTTAAGTTTATGAGCAGCATTAAAAGTATTAACTAAATTTGCAATATCATGGCCGTCAATTGGCCCCATATAAGTAAATCCAAGTTCTTCAAAAACAGCTCCAACCTTGGGGACAGCTAGTCGTCTGACGCTCCCCTTAATATTTTTTAGTTCTTCTGGAATATCCTTACCAATTAAGGGGATATTTTTTACACTTTCTTGTACACTATCAGATAAAAATTTTAAAGGTGGACTAACTCTTACCTTATTTAAGTAAGAAGACAGAGCTCCAACTGGAGGTGAGATAGACATATCATTATCGTTTAATACTACAACCAATGGAGTACTTGGAAGGTGACCTGCATGATTTATCGCTTCTAATGCCATTCCTCCAGTTAATGCTCCATCTCCAATAACAGCGACACATTTGTAATTTTCACCTTTTTTATCTCTTGCTATTGCCATTCCTAAAGCAGCAGAAATAGAAGTGCTTGCATGTCCAGCACCAAAATGATCAAATTTACTTTCACTTCTTTTTAGATATCCAGCTATTCCATTTTGTTGTCTTAGTGAATCAAATTGACTAAAACGTCCTGTTATTAGTTTATGAGGATAACCTTGATGTCCTACATCCCAAACAACTTTATCAAAATCAAGATCAAGAGTTTGATATAAAGCCAATGTCAACTCAACTACACCTAACCCAGGACCAAGATGTCCTCCACTAGTTGATACTACTTGAAGATGTCTTTCTCTAATTTGACAAGCAATTTCCTCTAATTGTGAAACTGTTAAGCCATGAAGTTGATTTGGATGACTTAACTCACTTAAAAGCATTTATAAAAAATTGGTATCTATATAATCTAAAACGCCGAGGTGCAAAATGAGTATTTTTTTTGAAATCGATCATGTAATGTTTTATTAGATTAATAATTAATGCTAAAAATATATATATGAATGATTATTTTAAAAAAATACTTCAAGCTGAAGTCTATGAAGTAGCAAAAAAAACACCGCTAGAGAAAGCTCATAATTTAAGTAATACACTTAAAAATGAAGTTTTTCTGAAAAGAGAAGATCTTCAAGATGTATTTTCATTCAAAATAAGAGGGGCATATAACAAGATGAGTAAGCTAAGTAAATCTCAGCTTAATCAAGGAGTAATTACTTCAAGTGCCGGTAATCATGCTCAAGGAGTTGCGCTTAGTGCTCTCAAGTTAAATTGCCAAGCAACAATATTAATGCCCGTTACAACACCTCTAGTAAAAGTAAACGCAGTAAAAAATCTAAAAGCAAAAGTTATATTATTTGGTGATAATTATGATGAAACTTACAAGGAGGCAATTAGGATTAGTCAAGAAAGAAATTTATGTTTTATTCATCCATTCGATGATCCAGATGTTATTGCAGGACAAGGAACTATAGGTATTGAACTTGAACAGCAACTAAAGGAAAAACCTTATGCAATTTATATAGCTGTTGGTGGTGGTGGATTGATATCAGGAATATCTCTATATATTAAAAATATATGGCCAGAAGTAAAAATAATTGGCGTAGAGCCTGAAGACGCAGATGCCATGACAAAATCCTTGGAAGAATCAAAAATTGTGGAATTATCTTCTGTAGGTCAATTTGCAGATGGTGTGGCGGTTAAAAAAATTGGTAAAAATACTTTTGATATTGGTAGAAAATATATAGATAAGATGATTAGGGTTAATACTGACGAAATCTGTGCTGCTATAAAAGATGTTTTTGAGGATACTAGATCAATACTAGAGCCCGCAGGTGCCTTATCAATAGCTGGAATGAAAAAAGATATTTTAAATTCGAATCATTCAAATAGAAAAATGGTTGCGATTGCATGTGGTGCAAATATGAATTTTGAGAGACTCAGATTCGTAGCAGAAAGAGCAGAACTTGGAGAGTCTAAAGAAGTAATGATGGCTGTTGAAATTCCTGAACGTGCTGGCAGTTTAATTGATTTTTGTAAGTTACTTGATAATAGAAATTTAACTGAATTTAGCTATAGAATGTCGAATTCTAAGAATGCACAGATCTTTGTAGGTGTTCAAGTCTATGGTTTAAATGATAAAAAAAATCTATTAAATATATTTAGAAATTCTGAGTACTCATTTATAGACATAAGTGATGATGAATTATCTAAAAATCATCTCAGACATATGGTAGGTGGAAGATTACCAAGGAATTTTAAAGAGATGGAATATAGAAACTTTATTGAACTTTTATACAGATTTGAGTTTCCTGAAAGGCCTGGTGCATTAATAAACTTCTTAAATAATATGAAATCTAATTGGTCTATAAGCGTTTTTCACTACAGGAATTATGGAGCTGATGTAGGGAAAATTGTTATTGGAGTTTTGATCGATAAAAATGAGATTTTAGAGTGGAATAAATTTGTGAGAATTCTAGGCTATAAATTCTGGGATGAAACTCAAAACGATACATATAGATTATTCCTTGGTGCATCAGATTAAATATAAGGTAAATTAGGAAAGATTTCGGTAATTAAAATCAATCAATCTGATCTAAATACCACACCAATATCTGATATAGATCTAGTTACTAAAGTTGAAGCTGTTCTATATTTGAAAGGCAGACCAATAACAAAAAAGGATCTTTCAGAAATTACTAATTCTGATATAAACTCAATAAATGATGCAATTAAAGATCTAAAAAATAAATACTCTAATCCCAACTCAGCTATTGAATTAAATGCAGTTAATAACAGTTTTTCTCTCGAACTAAAATCTAATCTTAATGAATTCGTCGATGATTTACTTCCTTCTGATTTGAAAACATCCGAATTAAGGACATTGGCAACTATTGCGATCAAAAAAAAGATCCTGCAATCGGATCTTATACTTCTTCGAGGTTCAGGTGCTTATGATCATATAAAAGAATTATTAGAAAAGAAATTCATCGTCAAACGGAAGCAAAAAGATGGTAGATCATATTGGCTATCATTATCAGAAAAGTTTTTTCAAACTTTTGCTGTAAGTAATGAATATCTCTCAAATATAGGAAGCGGTAACAATAAGCAGCAATAATAAGTAAATGTTAGGATGAATTAAATTACGACAAAATAATGTTATCTGAGATTTTTGCAGTTCTAGGTCAAACTTTATCAATTTATTCTTTCATATTGATAATAAGAATTTTACTTACATGGTTTCCAGGTATTGATTGGAGCAACAGTGTTTTATCTGCATTATCTTCTATCACAGATCCTTATTTAAACATTTTTAGAGGTATTATCCCTCCAATAGGTGGTTTTGATATTTCATCTTTGTTAGCTTTTTTACTTTTAAATGTTATTCAAAATTTAATAACAAACCTCCAATATGCAAGCTTAGGTTATAGTTGAATTTATCTATCATCTCCAGAACCTCTTATTTTGCCTTTAGCAGCTCTTAATTTTAATTTTTCAAGGTTTTGTAATGCAACATCTTCTAAATTGAAATTTAATTCTGTACAAAGATTTGATACATACCACAAAACATCTCCTAACTCTTTTTTAATACCTAATTTTGATTCGTTATCAAATATTCCATTTTTATCTCTTATTACCTTTTTCACTTTTTCTGCCACCTCACCAGCTTCTCCCACTAATCCAAGAGTTGGATAAATATTATTTGAACCTAAATTTGGATATTGTGCTGTTTCTCTTGCTTTTTTCTGGTAAGTTTTAAAATCCATGACTTAAACAACTATCTTTGGGTATGGTAAATTTATTTATATCTAGCAATAATATTTATATATGTCGAATATTGATTTAAAAAGAAGAACAAAAATAGTAGCAACAATTGGTCCTGCAACTCAGTCAGAAGAAATAATTACAGATTTAATTAGAGCTGGAGTAACAACATTTAGATTAAATTTCTCTCATGGGGATCATAAAGATCATGCAGAGAGAATTAAAACTATTAGGCAGGTTTCAAAAAAATTAGATATTGATATTGGTATTCTGCAAGATTTACAAGGGCCTAAAATTAGATTAGGACGTTTCAAAGATGGTCCAGTAAAAGTTAAAAAAGGTGATAAATTTACACTAACCTCTGATGAAGTTGAATGTACAAATACTATTGCTAATGTTACCTACAATAAACTTTCACAAGAGGTTAGTGAAGGGAAAAGAATACTTTTCGATGATGGGAAGATTGAAATGATAGTTGAAAAAGTAGATATAAAAGCCAATCTTTTAGAATGTTTAGTTACAGTAGGTGGAGTTCTATCAAATAATAAAGGTGTAAATTTTCCAGATGTGCAATTATCTGTCAAAGCTTTAACAGAAAAAGATAAAGAGGATTTAAAATTTGGATTATCGCAATCAGTTGACTGGATAGCACTGAGTTTTGTAAGAAATCCAACTGATATAAACGAAATAAAAGATTTAATTAACAAAAATGGTCATTCAACTCCAGTAGTAGCAAAAATTGAAAAATTTGAAGCAATAGATCAAATCGATACTGTATTGCCATTATGTGATGGGGTAATGGTTGCAAGAGGGGATTTAGGAGTAGAAATGCCAGCTGAAGAAGTGCCACTTTTACAAAAAGAATTAATTAGAAAAGCTAATTCATTAGGTATACCAATAATTACCGCAACTCAAATGCTTGATTCTATGGCTTCGAATCCAAGACCAACTAGAGCTGAAGTTAGCGATGTAGCCAATGCAATATTGGATGGAACAGATGCTGTAATGCTTTCAAACGAAACTGCTGTTGGTGATTATCCTGTAGAGGCAGTACAAACGATGGCTACCATAGCAAGAAGAATTGAAAGGGATTATCCGCTCAAAGCTATTGAGAGTCACTTACCTAGCACAATACCAAATGCTATTAGTGCAGCTGTAAGTAATATAGCTAGACAACTTGAAGCAGGAGCAATAATTCCTCTGACAAAATCAGGCTCAACTGCTCGAAACGTAAGTAAATTTAGACCGCCAACTCCAATATTGGCGACAACTACTGAGAGAAGTGTAGCCAGAAGGCTACAACTTGTATGGGGAGTTACTCCAATAGTAGTAAATAATGATGAGAGAACAGCAAAAACATTTAGTTTGGCTATGCAGATTGCTCAAGAAATGGGAATCTTGAAACAAGGAGATTTAGTGGTTCAAACTGCTGGAACACTAACTGGTATAAGTGGCTCTACAGATCTAATAAAAGTTGGTTTAGTAAGGAAGATTCTCTCAAGAGGAATTTCGATAGGTGAAATTGGAGTTACAGGTAAAGCTAGAAAAATTCATACTAAGCTAGATTTGTCATTAATAAGTCCAGGAGAAATTTTATTTGTTTCAAAAGAATTATTGGAAAATATTCCATTGAGCAAAAATATTGCAGGTATTGTTACGAACCAAAATGTAGATGATGTTTATGCGTTCTTTAATAAAAATAATAAGAAGATTTCTACAATTTGTAATGTTGAAAGCATTGATAATCATCAAATTATTAATGGTGACTTAGTAACTTTGCAGCTCAATGAAGGTGTAATTTACATGGGACAAATTGAAGATGATGAAGAAGCAGTAGATAAATATAAATATGTCTAGGAATATCTCATTAAAAGAAGCCTTAGCAATGGCTAGTAAAACATTAGTATCGAACAAATTGAGAAGTTCGTTAACAATGTTGGGAATAATTATAGGAAATGCATCAGTTATCACACTTGTTGGTCTTGGAAGAGGTGCTCAAACATTAGCAAAAAACCAATTGAGTAATTTAGGTGCAAATGTTTTATTCATTGTTCCTGGAAATAATGACACAAGAAGAAGAGGTATTTCATTTCCTAAAAACCTAGTTTTAGAAGATGCAGTAGCAATAAGTAATCAAGTCCCAACAGTTAAAAAAGTTGCTCCTCAAATCTCTGCTAACGAAATAGTGCAATCAAATTCTAAGAGTCTAAATATATCAATTGCAGGAGTTACTCCGGAATTCCTTGAAGTAAGAAGTTTTGAAGTTGATAATGGAAGATTTATATCAAAAAGTGATGTTAATAGTGCAAGAAGTTATGTAGTAATAGGACCTGACCTAAAAGACGAATTTTTCAAAGATAAATCCTCAACACTTGGAAAAAAAATAAGAATTAAAGATCATACTTATGAAATTATCGGAATACTAAAACCAAAAGGTGCTGTATTTGGGAGTAATCAAGACAAAAATGCTTATATTCCATTAACAACCATGGTAAATAGAATTACTGGTAAGGACCCCACATATGGAGTAAGTTTAAGTTTTATTAGTGTGGAAGCAATAAATAAAAATGCAACTAGGGCCGCCAAATTTCAGATTACTAACTTATTAAGGCAAAGACATAAAATAATAAGAGATGATGACTTTGCAGTTAGATCTCAAGAAGATGCATTAAATATAGTAACTAACATTACAAGTGGGTTAACGTTTTTATTAGCAGGCATTGGAGCAGTATCTTTAGTGGTTGGAGGAATAGGAATCATGAATATTATGCTCGTTTCTGTCAGCGAAAGGACCGAAGAGATTGGTCTTAGAAAAGCAATAGGAGCAAAACAGTCGGATATATTAATTCAATTTTTAATTGAGGCATTGATTTTATCTACAATTGGAGGATTAATAGGAACAACAACCGGATTATCAGGCGTTTTTCTTTTATCTCTGATAACACCTCTTCCTGCATCTGTAGGAATTACCACAACTTTTTCCACCATGATCATTTCAGGATCAATAGGTTTAATCTTTGGCGTTTTACCCGCAAAAAGAGCTTCAAAATTAGATCCAATTGTAGCATTGAGAAGTTTATAAATAAAATTTATAATCATGCTCAATTTTTATAAATTTATTGAGATATTAGTAAGTCTTCAATCACTAGTAATAACAACAATGCTACCCGTTTATATTCCATTACAATTTATCGATAAAACTAGTAATAACTTTGAAATGCCAATTACATGGCAAATTCCAACTATAATTTTGCTAACACTTATATTTCATAAAAAAGTTGTTTTTACAGCATTTTCTTTATATATAATTTTAGGTTTATTTATATCTCCAGTCTTTCATCAAGGGGGTTCAATAGGATATTTGCTTACTCCTAATTTTGGTTATTTATTAGGTGCATATCCATTAATAAAAATAATTGATAATTTAAATACAAGAAATAAAATAAATGTTGGAAACTTTTTAAAAAAAGGTTTTATAGCAATAGGAGTTATGCATTTAACTGGAATATTTTACAACTTTATACAAATTATATTTTACAGTGAATTTAATGTATTTTTATTTAATTTAGGTAAGTACTCGGTAGGTAAAATTGGATATCATTTTTTAATGCTTTTCCCACTATTATTACTTATCGAACCTATTAAACGTTTAAAATACAGCAAAAAATGATTAATAAAATACAAACAAAGTTATATTTTTTATCTTTAAGTATTTTTATTATTTCAATAGATCAAGTTACAAAATATTTAATATTTTATAATTATAAAAAATTTATAAATAAAGATTTTCTTTTATTTAGATTAGACTTTGTAAAAAATTACGGGGCAGCATTTAACATATTTAGTGGCAGTAGAATTTTTTTATCTTTCATAAGTATTATTTTCTCAATATTACTTATTTATTTTATGTTAAGTAAAAATACCTCAAAATCAATTGATCTCTATTCTTATAGCTTTATTCTTGGCGGAACTATTGGAAATGGAATAGATAGAATATTAAAAGGTTTTGTAATTGACTTTATAAATTTAAATATCATAAATTTTCCAGTATTTAATATTGCTGATATTTCGATTAATATTGGTTTTGTTTTTTTACTTTATAGCATTTTTAAAAACAAACGATAATATGAATTACTTGAAAATGAAGTATATAAAATATTTTATCTTTATTTTATTTCTATATATTATATTTTCGATATTAATAAGAATAATAAATATTTATACACTTTTATTTTTAATAATAATTATGTATATCTTTTATAATATTGATAAAAAATTATTTAAAAAAATAGTTTATAAAATTGTATACAAAAATAAAAAGAATACACTTTCATTCAAAAATACATATGATGCTGCCAAGATAAGCTTGGAAGGGATCGAGAAAATAAATAAAAAAATTAACGATAAAGTAAAAGTTGAATTGTTAAATTACCAAAAAAATAAACTAGAGTCAGAACTAAAAATAGGCGATTATCAAGTTACTCTTTTTGGAGCAGGTTCATCAGGAAAAACATCAATAGCAAGATCTTTACTAAAAAATATTGTCGGACAAACTTCAGCAAAAATTGGTACAACAAAGCAAATTAAAAGCTATAAAATTCGTATCCCAATATTAAAAAGAAACATTAATATAATTGATACTCCAGGATTATTCGAACCATCTAAGTTAGGTGAAGAAAGAGAAAAAGAAACTATTATACAAGCTTCAAATTCTGACTTGGTTGTCTTTGTGTTAGATCAGGACATAAATAAATACGAAAATTATTTAATTAAAGAATTATTGAAAATAGGAAAAAAAATAATAATAGTTCTAAATAAATGTGATTTAAGGACAAGAGATGAAAATAATATCATCAAAGAAAATATAATTTCTTTAACTTCAGCTAGAAAAAATAAAATTTCAGTTGTTAAAACTATTGCCATACCTCAACAATCTCCCTATGGAAAATCAGATGCCTTAAATTTAGTTCCAGAGGTAGGAAGTTTGTTTAGAGAAATAATTGAAACGCTCGATAATAATGGGGAAGAGTTATTGGCAGATAATATACTTTTTCGCTCAAATAAATTAGGTATTAAAAGTAAAAATTTCGTACAGGAACAAAGATATTTAATGTCAAATAAAGTGATTAGTAAATATATGTGGATAACAGGTGGAGTAATCTTAGTTAATCCACTTCCAGCGGTTGATTTTCTTACTACTACCTCGGTTAATCTTCAAATGATAATGGAATTATCAAAAATTTATGAAATAAAGCTTACAAAAAAAGATGCAAGAGATTTATCGAAATCATTGCTAAGCGTATTAGCTAAACAAGGAATACTAAAAAGTGGCCTTGCCATTCTTTCTCCTGCTTTAGCTACAAGTTTGACTAAAATAATAATATCTAAATCGATACAATCAATTACTGCAGGCTGGTTAATAAAAATAGTAGGACTAAGTTTGATTGAATATTTTAAAAATGGGCAAGATTGGGGAGATGGTGGAATTCAAGAAGTTGTAGACAAGATCTACAGAATAAGTAAGAGAGAGGACATTTTAAATAACTTCGTAAAAGAAGCTATTTCAAAAATTGAAATAAAAAAGTATTTTAAATTAAGCAAAAGGTTGCCTCCATTTCCTATGTAAAATTTGATAAATGATCATTTATATAAGTTCTAAAATCAAAGATAGTTATTAAAAGTAAGTAAGCAACACAAATTGCTATAGATATAAACCCTGTAATTATTGCTATAATTTTTGGTCTGCCAATATTCATTGAGAAACATCTAAAGATTTCAAAAGTTCTTCAATATGAGATTCTTTTGTATTGTAGTTTCCCATGACGACCCTCAAAAAATATTTACCTTTAAAATTTGGTCTTGAAAGCATAAAATTATTTTTCATTAGTTCATTCACTTTAGTTTTAGTCCAGAAATCAGTATCTTTTGGTGCAAGTCCCTTTGGCAAGAATGAAACAATATGTAAAGGACCTGAATATATTTCATATTTATTTTTACAAATATTTTTTATAAAAAAGTCCTTTCTTTTTATTGAGGATTTTAATATGTCTTCTATTCCTTTCAGACCTAAAAAACGTAACCCCAGCCATAGTTTAATAACCTCTGCTGGTCTTGAACCTTGTATACCTATTTCTCCTCTGTTTAGAATATTATCTTTAGATGATAGGTAGGGAAGTCCAGTAAAAAATGTATTTTTTAAAGTACTCATTTCTGAAACTAATAACAAAGACGATGTCTTTGTAATGCCAATTATTTTTTGAGGATTTATTGTTATCGAATTAGCCTGATTAATATTATTTAAACCCTCTATTGGAATAGAAGTTATAGCAAAAATGCCTCCAATGGAGCCATCGATATGTAGCCATATATTTCTTTCTTTACAAATTTCACTTATTTCTTTAATTGGATCAATTGCTCCTCTTACAGTTGTACCTAAAGTTGCAACAATAGCGAAGATTTTTTTATTATCAATAAAACATTTATCTATAGTATTTCTTAGATTTTGTATATCCATACAGCCGTTATTATCAGTTTTAATCCTGACAAGATTTGAATCATCAAGACCCATAATTCTTGTACATTTAATAAAGGAGGAATGAGCATCTTCACTAACAAGTAATACAGAATTGGGGTTTGAACCTAATCCAGAATTATGTCTAGCTGCTATAAGTGCATTCAAATTACTTAATGTGCCTCCGCTAGCTGCTATGCCTCCTGAAGAATCATTAAATCCTATTTTCTTTGCAAACCATTTGCATAATGATTCCTCTAGCAAAGTAATACTTGGAGACAATTCGTAAGCAAGAAGATTATTATTTAAACCAGCAGCAATTAAATCTCCTAGAATAGAAAAAATCAAAGGTGGAGGATCAAGATGAGCTATAGAGCCTGGATGAACTGGATTAAATGAATTATTCAAAAGGGATTGAATATCAGAAAACAAATCTTCTATAGAATTACCATCCTCATCAGGCATCAAGCACCTAAAATTCTCATCAAAGGGCAATGGACCAAATTTCTCTGTTTTAGAGAACCATTCACAAAGAATTTGAGTTGCTCTATTTAAGAGAGTAATTAAGTTATCGTTAGTCCCTAAATAAGAAGGGAAGTATATATCTTGTTTATTAATTAAATCTTCAGTCATCAGATAAGATATCTATTAATAAGTTTATTCTCAATATTGGTAAATGAGGTATATTTTCGAAAATATAAATAGTAATTATGATCAACTGAAAGGAATAGATAGTTCAAAATACTCTAAATGGATGAACTCTATTTTAAGAAGATCAGAAGAAATAGGTAAAATTGAGTTGCCAATCTGTTCAATAATTTTAGATGAGAGAGGAAGATGTATTGGAAGAGGAGTTAACAGTAGAAATATAAATAATGATCCATTAGGTCATGCTGAAATAATGGCACTAAAGCAGGCATCATTAATAAAAAATGATTGGAGATTTAATGAATGTATTATTATCACAAATTTAGAACCATGTACCATGTGTGCATCTGTACTTATTCAAGCAAGGATGGGTAAGGTTGTTTTTGGCGCCTACGATAAGAAAAGAGGTGGATTGGGCGGCTCAATTGACTTATCAAAGCATAAAAGTTCTCATCACAAAATGGAAATAGTAGGGGGTATTTTAGAAGACGAATGCAGTAAAGTTTTACAGTTATGGTTTAAAAAGTTGAGGACTCAAAAATAGAATATTTTTTTAACTCAGTATCAAATAGGTTTAATAATCTGTCTACATTCTCTTCACTTGAGTTAAAGCCCATTAATCCTATGCGCCATACCTTACCAGACAACTCTCCAAGTCCATTTCCTATTTCTATTCCAAAGTTTCTTAAAAGATGATTTCTAAAACCATCTCCATCAACTGCGGGTGGAATCTTAACTGTTGTGAGAGTTGGTAATCGATAATCCTTTGATACATGTAATTCCATGCCTAAACTTTCTAAACCATTCCACAATTTCTTTGCATTAGTATTATGCCTATTCCAAACATTCTCTAAACCTTCATTTGCAATTAATCTTAAACCTTCTCGAATAGCAAAATTCATGTTTACAGGGGCCGTATGATGGTAAACACGATCAGAACCCCAATATTTATTTAAAAGGGATAAATCTAAATACCAGTTGGGAACTTTTGTTTTTCTTGAACTTAGTTTTTCTTCAGCTCTCTCATTCATTGTAAAAGGACTTAAACCGGGCGGGCAGCTTAATCCTTTCTGGCTACAACTATACGCCAAATCAATTTTCCATTCATCTATCAATAGTTCTAAAGCGCCAAGGGAAGTAACTGCGTCAACTAAAAACAAGCAGTTATTTTTTCTACATACATCTCCAATTCCATCAAGAGGTTGTAGAACCCCACTAGATGTTTCAGCATGAACAATAGCAAATATAGCTGGTTTTTTAGTCTCTATTTCATACTTGATTTCTTCATAAGAAAAGGATTCACCCCAAGGTTTTTCCATAACAGATACATCTGCTCTATATCTAGTTGCCATATCAACTAGTCTGTCTCCAAAATATCCTTTTTTAGCGATAAGAATTTTTTCTCCTTCCTCTATAAAATTCGCTATTGAAGCTTCCATAGCTGCACTTCCAGTACCACTCATTGGAAGAGTCATTCGATTATTGCATTGCCAGGTATATCTCAAAAGTTGCTGAACATCAGACATTAATGAAATATATGCTTCATCCAAATGACCAATTGGATTTAGGGAAAGAGCGTCTAGAACTTCTGGATGAGCGTTTGAAGGGCCAGGACCTAATAAAAGTCTAGAGGGAACAAAAGTCTTTGATAAATGAGATAAATTCTCTTCATTTAAAGCCGAAATAAGTTTTGCCTCTGTCAAAGCATTTCATTCAATTACTTTTAAATTAAACTAATATCGCCACATAAGCGATATTTATTTAAAGAAATTCATTCAATTTAAATATTTAGGTAAACAATTATTAAACTAATGACTTGAAACACTAAAAGAAGTCATCTAGTCTTAAAAAAAGTGACCATTGATACATAACAAGAATCATCAAGTTATTAATTTCATATAAGGTATTACAAAATTATGTCTAAATCTCCACAAGATGTTTTAAGTCAGATTAAAGATGAAGGAATTGAACTCATCGATTTAAAATTCACAGATATTCATGGAAAATGGCAACATTTAACTCTTACATCAGACATGATAGAAGAGGACTCATTTACAGAAGGCTTAGCATTTGATGGCTCATCAATAAGAGGTTGGAAAGCAATTAATGCTTCGGATATGTCAATGGTGCCCGATGCAAGTACAGCTTGGATAGATCCCTTTTATAAGCATAAAACTCTAAGTATGATTTGCTCTATTCAAGAACCAAGAAGTGGTGAGCCTTATGATAGGTGTCCAAGAGCTTTAGCTCAAAAGGCATTGAAATATTTAGACTCAACTGGCATAGCAGATACTGCATTTTTTGGACCTGAACCAGAATTCTTTTTATTTGATGATGTTAGATATGATTCTAAGGAAGGAGGTTGTTTTTATAGTGTAGATACTATTGAAGCACCCTGGAATACAGGTAGAATAGAAGAAGGAGGAAACCTAGGATACAAAATACAATATAAAGAAGGATATTTTCCTGTAGCTCCAAATGATACTGCGCAAGATATCAGATCTGAGATGCTTCTTCTCATGGGTGAATTAGGTATCCCTACAGAGAAACATCACCATGAAGTTGCTGGTGCTGGTCAACACGAGCTTGGGATGAAATTTGATTCATTAATAAATGCAGCTGATAACGTTATGACCTATAAATACGTGGTTAGAAACGTAGCTAAAAAGTATGGCAAAACAGCTACTTTCATGCCCAAGCCTGTTTTTAACGATAACGGAACCGGAATGCATGTTCATCAAAGTTTATGGAAGAGTGGACAGCCACTATTTTTTGGTGAAGGAGCATATGCAAATTTATCTCAAACAGCAAGATGGTACATAGGAGGCATACTTAAACATGCACCTTCATTCCTAGCGTTTACCAACCCAACTACAAATAGTTATAAACGATTGGTTCCAGGATTCGAAGCACCTGTAAATCTAGTTTATTCTGAGGGTAATAGATCAGCTGCAGTAAGAATACCTTTAACAGGTCCAAGCCCTAAAGCGAAAAGATTAGAATTCAGATCAGGTGATGCTCTTGCTAATCCTTACTTAGCATTTTCTGTAATGATGCTTGCTGGTATTGATGGAATTAAAAATCAAATTGATCCTGGTGATGGAGTTGATGTTGATTTATTTGAACTTCCAGCTGATGAACTTGCAAAAATTGATACAGTACCTTCATCTCTAAATGATTCACTTAATGCGCTAAAAGCAGATAAGGATTATCTATTGGCTGGTGGAGTATTTACTGAAGATTTTATTGATAACTTTATAGATATAAAATACGAAGAGGTACAACAACTAAGACAAAGGCCTCATCCACATGAATTCTTCATGTATTACGATGCATAACTAAAAGAATATTAGTTTAAATTAATCAATTTGAGAAATATCACAAAATATTCTCAAATTGATTTTTTTTTTGTTGGAATATAAATATATAAATTGAAAAATGGCTAGAGAATCTATTTCAAAAATTGCATATAAAACGCTTCAACAAAGTAAAAGCATTGCAGGTTTTGCTCACAAGCAGATAAGTTCAAGATTAATGAATTTTATTCTTCCTGATTCGAAGCTTGAAAATTTTGATATTGAAAAGGATCTTCTAATGCAAATCCAGAATTCCATGGATAACTTAAGAGAAGAAGATTGGAATGATGCTGAAAAAAATATATATCCAAAAAAATTATTGTTTGACGAGCCATGGCTTAGATATCTAACTCAATATCCTAAAATCTGGCTCGATATGCCTAATACATGGGATAGACGCAGAAAACAAAACTTTGATGATCTTCCAAAATCAATTGAAAAAGATAATTATCCCCAATATTACTTGAGAAATTTTCATCATCAAACCGATGGTTATTTATCAGATTTTTCTGCAAGTATCTATGACTTACAAGTAGAGATACTTTTTAATGGAAGTGCTGACTCAATGAGGAGGAGAATAATTAAGCCCATAAAAGAAGGACTTGAAAATTTTAGCGATAGAAAAAAAAGTTCTTTAAAAATACTTGATGTGGCTACAGGTTCAGGAAGGACATTAAAACAATTAAGGGCAGCATTTCCCAAAGAAAAAATTATAGGAATTGATTTATCTGATTCATATCTAAAAGAAGCTAGCAGATATATATCAAATTTAGATGGAGATTTAATTGAGTTAATAAAAGGCAATGCTGAAGAATTACCGTTTGAAAATGATAGTTTTCAAACCATTTCTTGTGTTTACTTATTTCACGAGTTACCTAGAACAATAAGAGCTAAAGTATTAAATGAGTTTTTAAGAGTTCTTGAGCCTGGGGGTAAATTAGTATTAGCTGATTCAATTCAAATAAGTGATTCACCAGACTTTATTTCCATTATGGAAAACTTTTATAAATCTTTTCATGAACCTTTTTATTCTGATTACATAAAAGAAGATATAGATTCTAAAATTGAGGAAGTAGGATTTAAAGATGTAAAATCAAATTCTTTTTTCATGACCAAAGTATGGTCTGCTGTAAAGTAAACTAGAACTACTATGACCTATTGGGATAAAGATACTATTAAGCTTGTTCAAAAACTAAATGACAAATTAAAAATTGATCATTCTAAATGGCATAAAGATAAAGGGAACAAATATAAAAGATCTGCAGAACTAATTTCAGCTGGACTATGCCATTTAATTATTTCTTGTAATGAGAAGGAAACTGTAGATTATTTAGAAGAAAGTGTTAAATGGTTAAAAGAAATTAACGTAGATCAACCTTGCCCAAGTAAAAATCACCTTTTTAAAGCCAACTGAAGCCTATTACCTTTATTGCTCCATCTAATGTCATCAAAACATTCATTAATAATATAAAGACCACGACCATTTACACTATTTATTTTTTTGGGTAATTTATAGTTTCTTTTTTTTATTTCTAAACCGTTACCTTGATCTTGAATTTGCCAAACACACCAATTAGGAGTAATTATTCTTCTTACTCTTATATTTTTTGTAGGATCTAATTTATTTCCATGTTTTACAGCATTAACAAGAGCTTCATGCAGCCCAAGTTTTATAAGATAACTCGATTGAGAATTTTTAATAGGTTCTAACAATTGATCAACAAATTCATTCAACTGCAATGATGATTCGAACTCATAGTTTGACCAGTTAATTTTTGGTCTTTTAAAAAATTTTTTTAAAATATTTTTGCCCCGAAATAAGGACATAATAATATTTTGATACCTACTTAATTCTAACTTATTGAATACCTCTATTTAAAGAATATTGTTATGTCTCTCAGCAATTGCAGGATGCCGTAGGATGGAATCCATAAGTCTTACACCTCTTAGTTGATTTATTAGAGGCATATGTCCATCAGGGGCATCCAATGACCAGCAAAAAGATCCTGGATATCTAGTCCATAAGCCCTCTTTTTTCCAACCTATTTTCGGCCACATTAATTCATATTTTTTCCCTACTGATTTTAATATCTTTGCTTGAATAGAGAAACCAAATCTTCCGGTAGAATAAATATTCCATAATCTATCAATGGTTTGTAAATCTTTACCAGACATATTCTTAACCTCACTATAGAAAACATATCCACGTTTTTCAGCTAATTTTCCAGCTAATTTTCGAAGGTATGAACTTGTTAATCTATCAGCATCTTCAAATTTTTGCTCAACTAAAGTCGATTGCAATTCATTATAGTTTATATCAAGGTTTGAATAAGTATTAAACCAATTATTAAATTTTGAGTTTTCAAAGAAATCAGGTTTATATTTTTTTAAAACTTGCAATAACCAACCAGCAGCCCAATCATCTCCATTCTTATCAAAGATATCAAACAATTTAGGTCCAAGTTTATAAATATTTTCGAATTCAGATTCGATTTGAGTTAATAAATTTATTCTTTTTCTTTGGTTGGAATCTACGAATTTTTTTATCAAATCTAATGTAGCATTACTATAGTTATCTTGTTCTTTGTTATTCATTTTAAAAAATCAATCTATAAATAAAAACTAACTATGTATTTCAAAAGAAAAGAACTAGAGAAATTTAGAAGTTTTAAAGGACCACTTATAGATGTTAGGAGCCCAGGTGAATATTATAAAGGACACATGCCTAATTCTATTAACATTCCTCTTTTTGATAATGATGAAAGATCAACAATTGGAACGATTTATAAAAAAGAAGGAAGAAAAAAAGCTGTAATAAAGGGATTAGAATTTTTTGAAAAAAAAATGGAATTACTCCTTGATAATTTATTTATAAATATTGACTCTTATAAAAATATTTCTGAAAAAAACAAAAAAGAATTTCTCATAAGAATATATTGTTCTAGAGGGGGTATGCGGTCACAAAGTATTGCCTGGTTACTAGAAAAATTTAATTTAGGTCCAGTTACACTTAACGGTGGATATAAAATATATAGGAGATGGGTATTAGATAGTTTTACAAAAAAGTTTAATATTGTAGTTATTGGTGGAAAAACAGGGACAGGAAAGACAAGATTATTATCATTACTAGAGAAATATAAATATCAAACTATTGATCTTGAAGGATTTGCTTGTCATAGAGGAAGTACATTTGGCGGTTTAGGAATGAAAGAACAACCTACAAATGAACAATTTGAAAATAAAATTGCAGAAAAATTAAATTCTTTTAAAAGTTCTAATAATATTTTTGTAGAAGCTGAAAGTGCAAATATAGGTAAATGCAAAATCCCTCATGAATTTTTCAATCAGATGAAAAATTCTAAGAGAATTGAAATATTAAGGAGCCAATCTAACAGGTTAGAAGAGTTGATAGATACTTATAGTGTTTTTAAGAAAGAGGAACTCCAAGAATCTGTACTAAGAATAAAAAAAAGATTAGGTCCTCAAAGAACAAAAATAGCTATTGAATCAATTAATAATGAAAAATGGGACTTAGTATGCAGATCAGTTTTAGATTATTACGATAAGTGTTATGAACATGAAAAAATTGGCAAAACAAATATAAAGATATTAGATTTAACTGACAAAAAATATGATGAAACGATCCTAGAGTTAATAAATAATGTTTTATAAAATAATTACAAACGAATATGAAAAATATTTCCTAAGATAAAAAATTATTAACCGAATATTATGACAGAAAATAAAACTGCAAAAATACAATTTTATGAAGGAACTGATGAACCAGTAGTGCCTGAAATAAGACTAACTAGGAGTAAGGACGGTACAACCGGCCAAGCATTATTTTTGTTCGAAAAACCTCAGGCTTTATCTTCAATTACAGACGGAGAAATATCAGGTATGCGAATGATTGATTCTGAAGGTGAAATACTAACTAGGGAAGTTAAGGTAAAGTTTGTTGATGGAGAACCCATATTTTTAGAAGCAGTTTATATTTGGAAGAACACATCAGACTTTGATAGATTTATGAGATTTGCGAATAGTTATGCCAAATCAAATGGATTAGGATATTCTGAAAAGAAGTAGAATATTTTGAAAATTGGGTAGTTCATCATATTTCAAGTTAGTAGTAATTTTAATCACTTCGTTAATATTATGGACTCTAAGAGATTTTCTCCTCTTAATAATTTGTTCCTTAGTAATTTCAAATATTATATGTAATTTATGTAATCAAATACAGAAGGGTTTGAAGATTCCCCGATCTTTATCATTGTTTCTTGTCTTAACTGTTATATCAGTAATTGTATTTACTATTTTTATTCTTATATTGCCTCCGTTTATAAAAGAATTCAATGAAATACTAGTTGACATTCCAAATGGTTTATCAAAAATAAATATTTTGATTAATACAAATCTGAACAAATTTAATAATTTATTTTATGGTGAACAATCAGAAAATGTTATTGACATTTTCAGTCTTATAAATAATGTAGTAACCATTCCAGATGCCTCTACTATTGCAAAAGCTATTCAAGAAAGTTTTAAAAATTTAATAAATATAGCGGGAAATCTGGGTTCAGGTCTTTTGAAATTAATTTTTGTATTAGCAGTGAGTTTAATGATTTCTATTGAACCAAAACAATATAAAGAAAATATACTTCTATTAATTCCAAAAAATTTTCGCAACAAATTTAGAAATATTCTAGAAAAATGCAATACTGCACTAGCGAATTGGACCTTTTCTATGGTTATAAGCTCATTATCAGTAGGTCTATTATCATTAATATTTCTTTCTATATTAGATGTCAAATATGTTGTATCAAATGCTTTAATAGCAATGGTTCTTAATATTATTCCAAATATAGGTCCAGTTATTAGTGGTATATTTCCAATCTCAATTGCACTACTAGATAATTTTTGGAAACCACTGGCCGTTTTTGGAGCATATGTAATCATTCAAAATATTGAAAGCTATATAATAATGCCATCTATAATGAAGAAAAAAGCAAACTTACTTCCTGGTTTAACATTAATATCACAATTTGGATTTACCTTCATTTTTGGTCCATTAGGCTTAATACTCTCTCTCCCATTAGCTGTAGTAATTCAGGTTTTAATCAAAGAATCATTTAAAGATATTTAAAAACTACTTAATTTTTTTATATAAATATGGGTAAGAAAAAAGTATAAAGAAAGCTAAGGGATGCTTACTAATAGCAAAATATAGTGAATTAAAAGTAAAATGATCAAATAATATTCTTAGCTCAGTAGAAAGATCTATTAAAACTAAAGAAAATAAAATTATCAAATAGTAATTCAATTTCATAAAATTAGAAGCCTAAGCTCAGTCTTTAAGCAACAAAGATGGGGCCAATAAAATACTTGAATAACTTCCGACTATTATCCCTAATGATAAGGCTAAGGAAAACCAAAATAACGAGTAAGATCCAAACAAAATTACACTTAATAAAGGGATAAGGGTTGTAATACTGGTAAACGTTGTTCTCCTAAATGATTCGTTTACTGATAATTGGATAGTTTCGTTATAGCCTTCTTTCTTTGATTTTAAATTTTCACGAATTCTATCAAAAATAACAACAGTATCATTTACAGAATAACCAGCAATAGTTAGCAAGGACACAGCAAATAAACTATTTACCTCGACAGATAATATAATTCCCAACCAAGAGAATATTCCGAAAACAATTAATAAATCATGGAATAAAGCTAATAATGCAAATAATGCGTATTTCTTATCAAATCTAATTGTTATATATAAAGATATTGCAAATAACGAAACCAACAATGAAGTAACACAATTAGTAAGTAATCTTTTCCCTAGCTTTGGACCTATTAATCTTGAATCCTTACTCTCATAATTAAGAGGTCCAACAATATTATCAAGATTAGAAATAAGATTATTTGATTCTTCGATACTTAAATAAGGTGTTCTTATTGAAATTAATTTATTATTATTTTTGTTCGAAAAACCTCAGGCTTTATCTTCAATTACAGACGGAGAAATATCAGGTATGCGAATGATTGATTCTGAAGGTGAAATACTAACTAGGGAAGTTAAGGTAAAGTTTGTTGATGGAGAACCCATATTTTTAGAAGCAGTTTATATTTGGAAGAACACATCAGACTTTGATAGATTTATGAGATTTGCGAATAGTTATGCCAAATCAAATGGATTAGGATATTCTGAAAAGAAGTAGAATATTTTGAAAATTGGGTAGTTCATCATATTTCAAGTTAGTAGTAATTTTAATCACTTCGTTAATATTATGGACTCTAAGAGATTTTCTCCTCTTAATAATTTGTTCCTTAGTAATTTCAAATATTATATGTAATTTATGTAATCAAATACAGAAGGGTTTGAAGATTCCCCGATCTTTATCATTGTTTCTTGTCTTAACTGTTATATCAGTAATTGTATTTACTATTTTTATTCTTATATTGCCTCCGTTTATAAAAGAATTCAATGAAATACTAGTTGACATTCCAAATGGTTTATCAAAAATAAATATTTTGATTAATACAAATCTGAACAAATTTAATAATTTATTTTATGGTGAACAATCAGAAAATGTTATTGACATTTTCAGTCTTATAAATAATGTAGTAACCATTCCAGATGCCTCTACTATTGCAAAAGCTATTCAAGAAAGTTTTAAAAATTTAATAAATATAGCGGGAAATCTGGGTTCAGGTCTTTTGAAATTAATTTTTGTATTAGCAGTGAGTTTAATGATTTCTATTGAACCAAAACAATATAAAGAAAATATACTTCTATTAATTCCAAAAAATTTTCGCAACAAATTTAGAAATATTCTAGAAAAATGCAATACTGCACTAGCGAATTGGACCTTTTCTATGGTTATAAGCTCATTATCAGTAGGTCTATTATCATTAATATTTCTTTCTATATTAGATGTCAAATATGTTGTATCAAATGCTTTAATAGCAATGGTTCTTAATATTATTCCAAATATAGGTCCAGTTATTAGTGGTATATTTCCAATCTCAATTGCACTACTAGATAATTTTTGGAAACCACTGGCCGTTTTTGGAGCATATGTAATCATTCAAAATATTGAAAGCTATATAATAATGCCATCTATAATGAAGAAAAAAGCAAACTTACTTCCTGGTTTAACATTAATATCACAATTTGGATTTACCTTCATTTTTGGTCCATTAGGCTTAATACTCTCTCTCCCATTAGCTGTAGTAATTCAGGTTTTAATCAAAGAATCATTTAAAGATATTTAAAAACTACTTAATTTTTTTATATAAATATGGGTAAGAAAAAAGTATAAAGAAAGCTAAGGGATGCTTACTAATAGCAAAATATAGTGAATTAAAAGTAAAATGATCAAATAATATTCTTAGCTCAGTAGAAAGATCTATTAAAACTAAAGAAAATAAAATTATCAAATAGTAATTCAATTTCATAAAATTAGAAGCCTAAGCTCAGTCTTTATGCAGCAATTTTTGGGTTAATTTTTGTTGGTATTTTTATGATTTATAATTATAGAATTCTAGGTTTTGTTTCAGTTCTTTCTCTTGTACTTTATGGTTTCTTTAACTTAGCCATATATTCTCTAATTCCTATAACTTTGACTTTACCTGGAATATCTGGACTTATACTTAGTATTGGTATGGCTGTTGATGCAAATATTCTAATATTTGAGAGAATTAGAGAAGAATTATATGATGGAAATACTCTTACAAGATCTATTGATAGTGGTTTTCAAAGAGCAAATTCATCCATAGTTGATGGCCATATTACAACTCTTCTAAGTTGTTTTGCATTGTTTTTATTAGGAACAAATTTTGTTAAGGGTTTTGCTGCAACATTAGGTATTGGAGTTTTAATAAGCTTGTTTACCTCATTAAATTGTTCTAAAACTATTTTGCGATTTTTTACAACATATCAATCTTTGAGACAGAAAAATC
>QCCW01000017.1 GCA_003281125.1 Prochlorococcus sp. AG-347-N23
AAACGTCTGACTAGGAAAACAAAATCTCCTGCATTAAAAGCTTGTCCTGAAAGAAGAGGGGTATGTACAAGAGTGTATACATCAACGCCTAAAAAGCCTAATTCAGCTCTAAGAAAAGTTGCAAGGGTCAGATTAACTTCTGGTTTCGAAGTAACGGCTTATATCCCTGGAATTGGACATAATTTACAAGAACACTCTGTAGTTCTTCTTAGGGGTGGAAGAGTTAAGGATTTACCTGGAGTTAGATATCATATAATAAGAGGAACATTAGATACGGCTGGAGTCAAAGATAGACGTCAATCCAGATCTAAGTACGGAGCAAAAGCTCCAAAAGATTAATTTGTAAACAGTATTTTTTAAAAACATGTCACGTCGTAATGCAGCAGTAAAAAGACCAGTTCTTCCAGATCCTCAATTTAATAGTCGTCTAGCTTCAATGATGATTTCTCGATTGATGAAACATGGTAAAAAATCTACAGCTCAAAGAATATTATCTGATGCTTTTTCGTTAATAAGTGAAAGAACAGGGGGGAATGCAGTTGAATTATTTGAAACAGCTGTGAAAAATGCTACTCCCCTTGTTGAGGTGAGAGCTAGAAGAGTTGGTGGTGCCACATATCAAGTGCCTATGGAAGTAAGGCAAGAGAGGGGTACGGCTATGGCATTAAGATGGCTTGTTACATTCTCACGTGCAAGAAATGGTAAAAGTATGTCCCAAAAACTTGCTGGTGAGTTAATGGATGCTGCAAATGAAACTGGTAGTTCGGTTAAAAAAAGAGAAGATACTCATAAAATGGCTGAAGCTAATAAAGCTTTTGCACATTACAGATATTAAATTCGTCAAAAAGGTACTTAAGTAGTTTATTATTATAAAAGTTTACTTTTAGTGTGAACTTTATTTATCAAAAATTATTTTATTTGGAGCTTTAAAATTGGCACGCGACTTTCCCCTAGAACGAGTAAGAAACATAGGTATAGCCGCTCATATCGATGCAGGGAAGACAACAACAACTGAAAGAATTTTGTTTTATTCAGGTGTAGTTCATAAGATAGGAGAGGTTCATGATGGTGCTGCAGTAACAGATTGGATGGCTCAAGAAAGAGAAAGAGGAATAACAATTACAGCTGCTGCAATATCAACTAGTTGGCAAGATCATAGAATCAATATTATTGATACTCCAGGACATGTTGATTTCACTATTGAAGTAGAAAGATCAATGAGAGTTTTGGATGGTGTTATTGCTGTATTTTGTGCTGTTGGGGGAGTTCAGCCTCAATCTGAAACCGTTTGGCGACAAGCAGATAGATACTCTGTTCCAAGAATGGTTTTCGTAAATAAAATGGACAGAACTGGAGCAGATTTTTTAAAAGTTAACAAGCAAATTAAGGATAGACTAAAGGCAAATGCACTTCCTATTCAGCTTCCAATTGGAGCTGAAGGAGATCTCACAGGAATTATTGATTTAGTCGCAAACAAGGCTTACCTCTATAAAAACGATCTTGGTACTGACATTGAAGAAGCACCAATCCCATCTGAGATGGAGGAAGAAGCCTCTGAGTGGAGATTTAAGTTAATGGAGAGCGTTGCAGAAAATGATGAAGCGTTAATTGAAACATTCCTTGATACAGGAGAATTAACTGAAGATCAACTTAAAAAAGGTATAAGGGAAGGGGTTTTAAAGCATGGATTAGTTCCTGTACTGTGTGGTTCAGCTTTTAAAAATAAGGGCGTCCAACTAGTATTAGATGCTGTGGTGGATTACTTGCCAGCTCCAGTTGATGTTAAACCAATACAAGGTGTTTTACCTAGTGGTAAAGAAGATGTTAGACCTTCAGATGATAATGCCCCTTTCAGTGCATTAGCTTTCAAAGTGATGTCAGATCCCTATGGGAAGTTAACTTTTGTAAGGATGTATTCAGGAGTTTTATCTAAGGGAAGTTATGTCATGAACTCTACCAAAGATGCTAAAGAAAGAATCTCAAGATTAGTAATTCTTAAGGCTGATGAAAGAGAGGAGGTAGATGAATTGAGGGCTGGGGATCTAGGAGCTGTATTAGGCCTTAAGAATACAACTACTGGTGATACTTTATGTAACTCAGAAGATCCTATAGTTTTGGAGACATTATTTATTCCCGAACCTGTTATTTCAGTGGCGGTTGAGCCAAAAACCAAAGGGGATATGGAAAAATTATCAAAAGCTTTAACGGCCTTATCCGAAGAGGATCCCACATTTAGGGTAAGTACAGATCCTGAGACCAATCAAACTGTAATTGCAGGTATGGGTGAACTGCACCTAGAAATCCTTGTTGACAGAATGTTAAGAGAATTTAAAGTTGAAGCCAATATTGGAGCTCCTCAAGTTTCATATAGAGAGACCATTAGGTCTAGTTCCAAAGGTGAAGGTAAATATGCAAGACAGACTGGAGGAAAAGGTCAATATGGTCATGTAATAATTGAAATGGAACCTGCTGAAGTTGGTAAAGGTTTTGAATTTGTTAATAAGATTGTGGGTGGAGCTGTACCAAAAGAGTACATTGGACCTGCGTCTAATGGAATGAAAGAAACCTGTGAATCTGGCGTTCTTGCCGGTTATCCACTCATTGATGTAAAAGTAACACTAGTCGATGGTTCATTCCACGATGTAGACTCATCTGAAATGGCCTTCAAAATTGCAGGTTCCATGGCTTTTAAAGACGGGGTTAAAAAATGCAATCCTGTCCTATTAGAACCTATGATGAAAGTTGAGGTCGAAAGTCCTGATGACTTTCTTGGATCTGTAATTGGAGATCTCTCTTCTAGGAGAGGTCAAGTAGAAGGACAATCTGTTGATGATGGATTGTCTAAGGTACAGGCCAAAGTGCCCTTAGCCGAAATGTTCGGTTATGCCACTCAACTCCGATCGATGACTCAAGGTCGGGGTATATTTTCAATGGAGTTCGCAAATTATGAGGAAGTTCCTCGTAATGTTGCTGAAGCTATCATTTCCAAGAATCAGGGCAACTCCTGATCTCTAAACTAAACACTCTTAAACCCTCGATTCTTTAATTCAAAATGGCTCGCGAGAAGTTCGAAAGGAACAAACCCCATGTCAACATTGGTACTATTGGCCATGTTGATCATGGAAAAACAACACTAACTGCTGCTATTACAAATGTATTAGCCAAAAAAGGTCAAGCACAAGCTCAAGACTATGGAGACATTGATGGTGCTCCTGAAGAAAGAGAGCGTGGCATTACTATTAATACAGCACACGTCGAATATGAAACTGAAGGCAGACATTACGCTCATGTCGATTGCCCAGGACATGCTGATTATGTAAAAAACATGATTACAGGGGCCGCCCAGATGGACGGAGCTATTCTAGTTTGTGCAGCTACTGATGGTCCTATGGCTCAAACAAAAGAGCATATTCTTTTAGCTAAACAGGTTGGAGTTCCTGCTCTTGTAGTTGCTCTCAATAAGTGCGATATGGTCGATGATGAAGAAATTATTGAACTAGTCGAAATGGAAATCAGAGAACTGCTAGATAGTTACGATTTCCCTGGGGATGATATTCCTATAGTTCAAGTTTCTGGTTTAAAAGCTCTTGAAGGGGATTCCACTTGGGAATCAAAGATTGAAGAATTAATGACAGCAGTAGATGCTAGTATTCCAGAACCTGAAAGAGAAGTTGATAAACCATTTTTGATGGCAGTTGAAGACGTTTTCTCAATTACGGGTAGAGGTACTGTAGCTACTGGAAGAATTGAGAGAGGTAAAGTAAAGGTTGGAGAAGAAGTTGAAATAGTTGGAATAAGAGACACTAGATTAACAACTGTTACTGGAGTTGAAATGTTCCGTAAACTTCTTGATGAAGGAATGGCTGGGGATAATGTTGGGTTACTTTTACGTGGTGTACAGAAAGAGGATATTGAGAGAGGGATGGTACTTGTTAAAAAAGGATCTATTACACCTCATACTCAGTTTGAAGGAGAAGTTTACGTTCTAAAAAAAGAAGAAGGCGGAAGACATACTCCTTTCTTCGCAGGATATAGACCACAGTTCTACATCAGAACAACAGATGTGACAGGTCAAATTACAGCTTTTACTTCTGATGATGGTTCTAATGTTGAAATGGTTATGCCCGGTGACAGAATCAAAATGACTGGTGAATTAATTTGCCCAGTAGCTATTGAACAAGGTATGAGATTCGCAATCCGTGAAGGAGGTCGAACTATCGGTGCTGGAGTTGTTTCTAAAATACTCAAATAATAAATTTGAATTTTAAAAATTAACATCCATCACTTAATATAGATATATAGATAAGGGTCATTGATTAAAATGACCCTTCACTAGAATTTTTTAAAATTATGACTGCATCAATTGCACAACAAAAAATAAGAATAAGACTTAAAGCATTTGACAGAAGAATGCTTGATTTATCTTGCGACAAAATAATCCAAACTGCTGATACTACTGCTGCTTCAGCAATAGGTCCTATACCTTTACCTACAAAAAGGAAGATTTATTGTGTCCTAAGATCTCCACATGTTGATAAAGATTCCAGAGAACATTTTGAAACAAGGACACACCGAAGAATAATAGATATCTATAGTCCTTCTGCAAAAACTATTGATGCTTTAATGAAGTTAGACCTCCCCAGCGGTGTAGATATAGAAGTTAAACTTTAAGAAATCCCGAAACCACTCTAAATTTATTATTATGAAAATAATCAAATGAGATTTTAATGGGAGAACTCTCTGTAAGGGAATTACCTTTATTTCCTTTGCCAGAGGTAGTCCTTTTTCCTCAAGAAGTATTGCCTTTACATATTTTTGAATCTCGATACAGAATTATGCTTCAATCAGTTCTTGAGAGCGATTCTATGTTCGGAGTTATTAAATGGGATCCTGCGTCTAAGAGTATGGCTAATGTTGGATGTTGTGCTCAAATCATAAAACATCAAACTGCAGAAGATGGGAGAAGTAATATTATCACTCTTGGACAACAAAGATTTCAAGTCTTAGAAATTATTCGTTCCACTCCATTTTGTTCAGCGATGGTTAGTTGGATTAGTGATGATAATATTGATGACTTGCAAAAATTAGATTCTCTAAAAGATTCAGTAAAAGATGCACTTAGTGACGTTATCAATCTAACAAGTAAATTGACTAATACTAAAAAAAATCTACCTGATAAATTACCTGACAACCCAATGGAATTATCATTTTGGATAGGGGCTCATTTAGGCGGTCCTGTTGCGGAGGAACAGCAAAGACTTCTTGAGGAAAGAAATACTTTTATCCGTTTGCAGAGAGAATATGAAATGCTTGACCATACAAGAAAACAACTTGCAGCAAGAACAGCATTGAAAGAAAGTTTTCCTGATACAAAAGAAAATTAAATGTTTGAATTGTTATTTCCTTTTTTTTTACTATTTTTATTGTTTCTAGTCTTATCGATAATTTGGAGAGTTAATGCTAGAAAATATATCTCTTCCGGTACAGTAGCTTCTGCATATGATGCTTGGACACAAGATAAATTGCTTGAGAGATTGTGGGGAGAACATATACATTTGGGCTTTTATCCTTTAGAAAAAAAAAATATTGATTTTAGAAAAGCTAAAGTTCAGTTTGTTCATGAATTAGTCAAGTGGACTGGTTTAGATACCTTGCCTAAAGGTTCAAGAATACTTGATGTAGGTTGCGGAATAGGGGGTAGTTCTAGGATCCTTGCAAAATATTATGGATTTAATGTTACTGGAATTACGATAAGTCCAGCTCAGGTTAAAAGAGCAAGAGAACTTACCCCTCGTGGTCTAAATTGCAAATTCCAAGTTATGGATGCTATGGATTTGAAATTTGAAGATGGAACATTTGATGCGGTTTGGAGTGTTGAGGCTGGTGCCCACATGATTGATAAAAATAGGTTTGCTGATGAAATGCTGCGAACCCTCAGACCGGGAGGATATTTAGCATTGGCTGATTGGAATTCAAGAGATCTCAAAGAGTACCCTCCATCATTTTTTGAGAAGTTAGTTCTTAAACAATTACTTGAACAATGGGTACATCCTAATTTTATTAGCATTAACGAATTCAGTAACATACTTAGAAATAACAAAAATAGCGCAGGAAGAGTTATCTCTGAAAATTGGAATTCCTTTACAAATCCTTCATGGTATGACTCCATTATTGAAGGAATTCGAAGACCTTTAGCAATTATGTCTCTAGGCCCATTTGCGATAGTTAAGTCCATTAGAGAAGTTCCAACAATACTTCTCATGAATTGGGCATTTAGAAAAGGTTTAATGGAGTTTGGAGTTTATAAATGTAGAGGATAAATTAATCTAGTTTAATATTTTCAGAAAAATAATTTCCAAAATCTACAAAATTCTTGCAAAGGGGCTTTAGCTTATTTTTTAATTCAAGAAAATTTGCAATCATATTTTGATTATTAATTTCTAAGTCAATATAAATTATATATTCGCCTAACTCTCTTTTAGAAGGTCTAGATTCAATTTTACTCATATTAAATCCAAAATCTGCAATATTGTTTAAAGCTTTAAGCAAAGCACCAGGTTTATTAGAAATTAATGAGAAAGCAAAACTGGCAATATTAGCTGAATTAAAATTTGATTCTTTGCTCAATAAGACAAATCTGGTACAATTTCCAGGCACATCATTAATAGGAAAGGCTAATTCTTTAAGTCCTTCGATCTGAATTAATGATTTTGAACCTATAGCAGCTCTGAATTTACTCCCTTTCACCATATTGACGGCTTCTGATGTTGAATTTGTTGGAAGTGGAATTGCATTTGGAAGATTTTCAGATAGCCATTCTGAACATTGAGCTAATGCCTGAGGGTGAGATAATACTTCTGAAATATTTGAAAGTTCTCCATCACTAATTAATGCATGATTTATTGGTAAAACAATTGCCTTATTGATATTAATATCGGGAAATTTCCAGAGGGCATCTAGAGTGGCCGTAACCCCCCCTTCTACGGAATTTTCTATAGGGACTACAGCAGCATCACAATTGTTGTACGCTATTGATTTAATAACCGAATGTAACCCATTACATGGTACAAATATAGGTGTCTGAAAATTGGCAAGCTTTGATAATATATGAGCTGCTTTTTCTGCGTAAGTTCCTTTAGGGCCTAAATATGCAACTTGTTTGCTCATGATTAATTGTAAAAAAAAAAGAGATCAAATAAGCATTGGAGGAATATAGAAAATGCTATTGTCTTTTGATGCTAAACAGAAATTAAAGCTTTCTGTAACACGTAATAAAGAATATCTTTCTCAATATCTTTTAGAAGAAGAAAGAGTTGTTGGAGCAATGCTTGACTCCAAAAAATTAGTATCAGAAGGAGAAGGTAGGTATAAGTATACAGTAACAAGCTTTAAGGTTTTTCAATTAGATATTAACCCTGTTGTTTCAATTGCGGTTGAAAATAAAAATGGAGTTTTAAAAATGAGTGCCCTTGAAAGTACCTTGGACGGTTTGGGTATAGTAGATGATTTTAATCTTATTTTGAAAGCGAATTTGGAAGCTACTGATATAGGATTAGAAGGCGAGGCACTTCTTGGGGTATCTGTCAGCCAACCTCCTTTACTAAAGCTAGTACCTAGGAAAATTTTGGAATCTACTGGTCATTCGGTATTAAATGGGATTCTGTTGGGTATAAAGTCAAGAGTTCAAAAGCAACTAGTTCAAGATTTTTTAGATTGGTGTGAATTAAATAAAATTTAATTTTTTTAAAAAACTTTTCCTGTGAAGATTAGTTATTCCATTTTTTTTTATTAACGAAAAATGTTCTCTTGTACCATAACCTTTATTTTTAAAAATCAAGTATCCTGAGTATTGTTTTTCTAATCTATCCATTAGATTGTCGCGAGATACTTTGGCAAGTATGCTGGCTGAAGCTATGGAGACAAACTTTGAGTCTCCAGAAACAATGTTTTTCTGAATTCCCTGCCATGGCCTTAATAATAAAGGGCCATCAATTAATAATTCAGATGGCTTTTCTTTTAATTTTTTTAAAGCTCTTATCATTGAAAGTTCTGTCGCAACTCTTAGACCTAAATTATCTATTTCTCTAACAGAGGATTGCCCAATTCCATAATCTGATGAGTGTAATAAAATTTTTGGTAGAAGTAATTTTCTTTTTTTGGGAGTTAATTTTTTACTATCCTTTACTCCATATTTTTTCAATATAAATTTATTTTTTTCAGTTAATACTACAACTGCTGAAAAAATTGGGCCAAAAACTGCTCCCCTTCCAACTTCATCAATTCCAAATTCAGATTGTTTATTCAATGCTTGCTGAAGATCTTCTTCTTTTTTTTCTTGCATTGTTTAGCTCCTCTGTAAGTTTAATTTCATCCTTTTTTTCTATAAATTCAACTTCATTATTCTCATTAGTTTTATTTGTTGATGTATCTTTAGAACTTGCATTTGCTTCGATTTTTATTTGAATATTTTCTTCTTCCGATTTTGAGATTTTTTTAATTTGTTTTGCTTTTGTTTTTTTATTATCTATGGTTTTTTCGTTTTCCTTATTCCTGTCTTTTAAATGCACAAAATTATTGCTGGTGAGATATTCTTTACCTAACTTTATAAGAGGATTAATACCTAATTGACTGAAAACTATTTTTTCTTCATTACTAAGATCGACAGTTATAATGTTTTTTTCTTTTGAATTTAGTTGGTTCAAATTATCATTATCAATTGCTTTTTTATTAAAAGAATTCTCCTTACTTAGGTCTTTGACGTTAGGTAATTCTTTGTCAATTACTTTTTCCTGCTTATCAGTTGATTGAGAAGTATCTATATCTAAAGATTGTAGATTGTTTGCTTTACTAGATTTATCTCCAATATTTTCAATTTTTAAGTTAGAAATTTCGTGATTTAATATATTTTCTACATGTCCCGTACCATTGCATGTAGAACATTGTTTGCCGAATAATTCATATATATTTTGACCTTGTCTTTTTCTTGTTAACTCAACTAAGCCTAATTCAGTAAGCTGAGCTATTTGAGGCCTAGCAGAATCATCTTTTATTGCTGAAGTAAAATGCTCAAGTAACTGAAATTGATCTCTCCTTGATTCCATATCAATGAAATCTACTACGATAACTCCACCAATATTTCTTAATTTCATTTGTCGTGAAATTTCAACTGCTGCTTCACAATTCGTCCACAAAACAGTTTGTCTTGAGTTGGCAGATCTTGTAAATGATCCAGAGTTTACATCGATTACTGTTAAAGCTTCAGTAGGTTCGATAATGATATATCCCCCCGAAGGAAGATCTACTCTAGGCTGAAGAGCTTTTTGAATTGTTTTCTTAATTTCGTACTTATCAAAAATATGTTGGTTTAAATTGTTATCGTGAAATTCAATATCTATTTCGGATTCATAATTTATTAAAAAATCTTTTGCCCTTTCAACTGAAAATTTACTATCGATAATTATGCTTTTAGTGGATTCTTTAATATGATCTCTTAAGATTTTAAGAGAGAAGTCATCATCTCTTTTTACTAAATTTGGTGGATTACAGGCTTCAGAAACTTTGAGAATATTTTCCCATTGTTGAATTAAATTTTCTAAATCTTCAATTAGAAATTCTTCCTTTATCTTTTCAGCTTCTGTTCTAAATAGCAAGCCTGTACTGGGTGGCTTTATTAAAACCCCAAGAGCTTTTAAACGGCTTCGTTCTGTTTCTGTATTTATTTTTCTTGAAATATTAACTCCTTGGCCATATGGCTGTAATATTAAGTATTTCCCAGGGATTGATATACTCCCTGTTAATCTAGGCCCTTTAGATCCTGTGGGTTCCTTTATTACCTGTACTAGAACTTTTTGTTTTGGTTCAAGTAATTCAGTTATTCCAAATGTTCCTTTTTTTAGCCTTAATGGACCAAGATCTGAAACATGGATGAATCCATTTTTATCACTTTCACCAATATTTATGAAAGCGGCATCAATTCCAGGGAGAACATTTTCGACTGTTCCTAAGAAAATATCACCAATTTGATATTGACCTTGCGCGACGATTAATTCATCAACTCGATCATCTGTGAGAAGTGCTGCAATTCGAGCCTGCTCAGCGATGATAATTTGCTGAGACATAATATTTTATTATGAATGGTTTGGATTTTGAAAATCATCTAAAGTAAAGAATTAAATTTTTGTCTTTTAAGAAAGCAATTTTTTATAACAAGTATTATGTACTTTTTAAAATTAATAAAGTTAATAGTGATTGAATTCTTCTATTTATAAAGCTTTAAACGATTTCAAACAAATTGAAATTGAATTCATAGCTATGATTATCATTTGAATTAACCATAACTAAGATAATATTAACATCTAATCACCACTAAAGCACGTTAATCCATTATTCTAATATTGGTGAAATTTTTTATCTAAAGTGGTTCAAGTAAACGAAAATTATTTAAAACTCAAAGCAGGCTATTTATTTCCTGAAATTGCTAAAAGGGTAAAAATGTACTCTCAGTCAAATAGGAGTGCTGCAATTATTAAGCTTGGAATAGGAGATGTTACAGAACCATTACCTAGAGCATGTATAGATGCTATGGGTAAAGCTTTAAATGATATGGGAACATCTGATGGTTTTAGAGGTTATGGTCCAGAACAAGGTTATTCTTGGCTAAGAGAAAAAATTTCTGAGCATGATTTTATTTCGAGAGGCTGTCAAATATTACCTGAAGAAATCTTTGTGTCAGATGGTTCTAAATGCGATAGTAGCAATATCTTAGACATTCTTGGCAAAGATAATTCAATTGCAGTAACAGATCCTGTTTACCCTGTTTATGTAGATAGTAATGTAATGACAGGCAGAACTGGAGATGCTTTTGAAAATGGTAACTATCAAGGATTGACATATCTTGCAATGAACGAGGAAAATAACTTTCTTCCAAAACTTCCTGAAAAAAAAGTTGACATTCTATATCTTTGTTTTCCTAATAATCCGACTGGAGCAACTATCACTAAAGAAGAACTGAAAAAGTGGGTTGACTATGCTAATCAGAACAAATCTTTGATACTTTTTGATGCAGCATATGAAGCATTTATTCAAGATAATGATATTCCACATTCAATATATGAGATTGAGGGTGCAAAGAATTGTGCAATTGAATTTAGATCTTTTTCAAAAAATGCAGGATTCACTGGAGTTAGATGTGCTTTTACAGTAATACCTAAAAATCTTAAAGGTTTGAACTCTACAAATGAGGAAATAGACTTATGGCCTCTTTGGAATAGGAGACAATCTACTAAGTTCAATGGAGTAAGTTATGTGGTTCAGAGAGGAGCAGAGGCTGTTTATTCTCTTGAAGGCAAAAAAGAGGTGAGAGGTTTGATTGATTTTTATATGGAAAATGCAAAAATCATGAAAAATAAACTTCAGACTGCAGGATATAAAATTTATGGTGGGGACAATGCTCCTTATATCTGGATTAAAGTTCCTGATCAAATGACATCTTGGGACTTTTTTGATTTCCTTCTTCAAAAAGTTAGTGTCGTGGGTACACCTGGGAGCGGATTTGGATTATCTGGAGAGGGTTATTTCCGTTTGTCAGCATTTAACTCGCGGTCAAACGTTATTGATGCAATGGAAAGAATAATTAATATATAATTGTCAGTAATATTTGATTCTAAAAATTTAATGCTTTCTATAGAGTTAGAACAAAGTGTAAGTAATAATTCAGCAGTAATTGAAAAAAAACCTGCTGAATTAAAAAATAAATCTCCAAAATATAAGGTTTTACTTCATAATGATCCAGTAAATTCTATGGAGTACGTCACTATTTCATTGCGAGAAGTTGTGCCCCAATTAAGTGAACAAGATGCTATCGCCATAATGCTAGAGGCACACAACACGGGTGTAGGCTTGGTAATAGTTTGTGATTTAGAGCCAGCAGAATTCTATTCAGAATCATTAAAATCCAAAGGAATATCTAGCTCAATAGAAAAAGATGATTAATAACGGTTGAATTTTTATTTTGAATGAGCTAACTTCCTTTCTGCTAAAGGACGAACTTTTAAGGATTCCTTTAAGGAAGACTTTCCATATTCTCTTTCAAGAATGTTGATAACTGTTTTACCAAATTCATCTTCTCGATTATCAAAAGCTTCTAAGCAAACCTCACCAAGTTTTTCACCTAATGGGCCTGGATTCCATAAAAGTTTTCTCGCCGTCCATGGCATCATACTCATTGGATTATAATTCGGTTTCAAAATTTTATTATCTAAGGCGTACTTTTCAAGAAGAGTGTGAGGCTGCAAACCTATAAAGAATATAGCTGGATCAACCAAGCCTTTACCAAAAATATTTTCTAATTCTCTATGGTAAGCAATTGTTTGTCTTATGGTGCTTGGCGTTTCATCAAAAACATTAAATGAATAATTTACTGAAACATGATTTCTGAAACCTGATTTTACAAGCATTTTGCAATTATTTAATACCGTTTCAAGGTCATAAGCTAATCTCATTTTTCTGACAAGTTCTTGAGATCCTGAGGTTATGCCTATTTCAAAATAGCTCATACCTGTATCCACCATAAGCTGAGCCAGCTCAGCATCAATATTATCTGCTCTAATGTATGCAGCCCAATGAATATCATCCCATCCTTGATCTTTAATAGCTTGCAAAAGTGTTTTTGCATCTTCAATATGTTTTTTGGCTGGAATAAACTGTGCATCTGTAAACCAGAATCCCCTAATTCCAAGATCATATAACTGCTTCATTTCTTTGATAACTTCGTTAACAGGATTAACGCGAACCTGCTTCCCCTCCACAACTGTATAGATACAGAAACAACAATTATGAGGACAACCTCTTTTTGTTTGCACCCCTACATAGTAATCTCCTCCTTCTATGTACCAATTGAATTCAGGCCATATTGATTTTATATATTTATAGTTGCATGCAGTTTTAGGAATGCCTGAAGGTTGCTCATGGATTAATTTGTTCCGAGGTTTTTGTCCAGCAAGATAACACCTTTCTTCCTTAATAGAGTCTCCCCTAATGATTTTTTCTATGAGATTTTCTCCCTCGCCAACAGAAATAAAAGTGCCTTTTGGGAGTAGATTTCCTAATTGTTCATAGAAAACGCTAACAGCCCCACCTCCTAAAATTATTTTTACATCTTTGTTGTATTTTTGTGCTCTTTTTAGTCCCATCTTGACTAGAGATGTATTTCTATATATTTCTCCGTAGTGAGATGCAATTAATTTTAATCCTCCCCAAGAACCCCTTATTTTCTTCAGGATATTTTTTGAGTAAAAAACCTCAAAAGAGTTTTGCAGGGGATTTCCACTTCTGCCATCAACAGGTGCATAAATTTGTATATCTCTCCATGAAAAAATGATTAGATGAGGTCTAAATTGATCAATTTTTCTAGCTAAATATTTAGAAACTCTATTAGGTGGAATTATTGCTAGATCAATAAATTGCTGTTCTATATCTGGAAAACATTTATGAATATGGTCTGCTAAATAAATAGGTCCTATTGGAAATATCGGATTACATGGCAGTCTTACAGTTAGTATTTTTCCATAGTACTTTCTATGGTATTTTTTTTCATTTAATTTTTTGACTTCTAAATTAAAATTCATGTCATGAAATTTAATGAATATATTTCCTTTAAGAATCTAACTACTTTATTACTAATTTGGAGAAATTAAAAATTTCTAGATGATACTAACTAAAATTTAATTAAATTTAAATATCAGAAATCATATAAATCCAGCATACCCTCAGAAGTTTTAATCCATCTATCCATCTAGATATATTTGGTGCTCCAGATTTCCTAGCATAATATCTAACAGGATAATTTAGTATTTTAATATTATTGTTTGCAGCTTCAAATATTATTGTAAAGTCTCCAAATGGGTCAGTCTTGGAATCCCAACTTCCATTTTGTTTCATAAGTTTAAAGAATTTTCTTGAAAAAACTTTTGTTCCACAAAGTGAATCTGATATGGGCTTATTTATAAGAATTGATAGAAATATTGCAAAGAGTCTATTTCCAATATAATTTGCCCATCTCATCGCATCTTTTTCCATTGGAAAAGTTGTGCGGGCACAATTAATTAGGATATTTTTATTTTTGGTAGATTCCATAATTGCTGAAATACTATCATCAATATCTACAGTAAAATCACTGTCAACGATGGCGAGGGTCTCACCTGAAGAAATATTAAATCCCTCTGCAACAGCATTTTTCTTACCTTTAGAGGTTTGTTTTAAAAGAAATATCTTGAAGAAATTTGAGAAATTTTCTTTTAACTCTTTCAAAATTTCAAATGTATTATCATTGCTATTACCTTCAACAAATATTATTTCTAATTCATTGGGTATATCTTTGAATTTATTTAAAGCATTAATTAAAAGTTCTTTATTGCCAGCTTCATTTCTAGCAGGAATTACTATTGATATTAAATGTTTGGAAATATTTTCACTATATTTATAAAAAACTATTTCGAGTTCGTAGGCAAGTTGTTTTATGATTGGTACTTTACGAAAAATATTTTTTAGAGACTGTGGAATTCCTTTAGTGGGTATAGGAGTTAATTTTTTTGCTTTCCATCTAACTGATCTGTAGTTATAAATTTCTGCCAGAGATTCAATATCGTATAAATTTATTCTTGCTTTGCTAGTAGTTTCTCTAAATATTCTTGAATCAAATTTTAGCCATCTTGTTATTGGCTCCCAAGTATTACCCCGGACTTTAATTGAAATAAATTCGTTATTATCTTTGAATAATTGATGAAGTTTTTTATTAGTTAAACTCCAACTATTAACAGATTTCATTAATTTTTCCAGTTTGTTAAAGACAATTTAGTATAAAGTGATTATTTACTTTGTTAATATTAATTTCCATGCTTTTCAAGTATTATTTACATACACAGCTTCATAAAAATAATCGAAGTTTTTGATTTTTTTTGAAATGCCGATAATTGGAATTGAACCAATGGCCCACTGTTTACGAGACAGTTGCTCTACCGCTGAGCTATATCGGCTGAATTAAAATATTAATATTTTATATAAAATCAATTTTATGGTTGCAACTATTTATGTCAAAAATAGATCCTGAATTAAAAAAGAAATTATTAAGGGAAACACAGACTCCTTTCAAGGGATTGAGGAGAATATTGTGGATAGCTTTTAGTGGTTCTGCATTCTTGGGTCTTCTAATAATGTTTTCTAAGATTGGAAGTGGAGAGTTACAGCAAAATAACCTTTTTATACAATTGGGAGCTTGTATACTGTTTCCTACTTTATTATTCTTGGATAGGAATAAAGATTAAGTAATTGAGCACTTAGTTTAAGTTATTGAGTTAATGACCTCTTTTTAGTAACAAATTTGAATGCTTCGATTATATCTCCCTCAATCCAAGAAGAAAACTTATCGCAACCAACCCCACATTCAAATCCTGTATTTACTTCTTTTACATCATCTTTAGACCTTTTTAGTGAGTCTAGATTTCCCTCAAAAATTACTTTATCTGATCTAATAACTCTTACGGAACAATTCCTTTGTAATCTACCAGTCTGGATATAACAGCCTGCGATAGCTCCTTTACCAACTGCGAAAGTTGCTCGAACCTCGGCTTTACCCAATGATTCTTCGACAAGATCAGGATCAAGTAGGCCTTCCATAGCCAGCTGAATATCTTCTAATAGTTTATAGATCACTTCATATTCTCTTATGTCAACGTTATTAGCATCAGCTGCTTTCTTTGCTCCAGATGCCAACGAGGTGTTAAATCCAATGATTACAGAACCTGATGCAGCTGCGAGATCTATATCTGTCTCAGTTATTTCTCCTGGAGCAGAGAGTAGAACTCTGACTTGAACTTCATTTTTTGGTAATTGTTCTAGTGATCCCAATATTGCTTCAACACTACCTTGAACATCAGCTTTAAGAATTAAGTTTAACTCTTTTAACTCTCCATCATTTGCTTGATTTGATAAGGATGATAAGCTAACTCTTCTCGAAGCCATTTGCTGGGCTAATTTTGTTGCTCTAGCATCTGTGGCTCTATCTCCAACAATAGCTCTAGCAGTTTTCTCATCAGGGTAGACTTCAAATTCATCTCCTGCAGTTGGTACTTCACTGAAACCTAATGCTTCGACAGGGAAAGATGGTCCTGCTTCTTTGATTCTATTGCCATGTTCATCAACCATGGCTCTAATTTTCCCAAGGACTGAACCTGCAGCCAAAACATCTCCAGATTTTAAGGTCCCATTTTGAACTAACAAAGTAGCTACTGGACCTTTGGCTTTATCTAGGTGAGCTTCAATAACCGTACCTTTAGCGAATCTGTCAGGGTTGGCTTGTAAATCTTCTACTTCTGAAACTAACAAAATCATTTCGAGCAATTTATCAATATTTTGTTTTTTTATCGCACTCACTGGGACCATCACCGTATCTCCTCCCCAGTCTTCAGCAATCAAATCTTTTTCTGATAGTTCCTGCTTGACTCTTTCTGGAGATGCACCTTCTTTATCAATTTTATTTATTGCAACAACTATTGGTACTTTTGCAGCTCTTGCATGACTAATAGCCTCAAGTGTTTGCGGTCTGCAGCCATCATCTGCCGCAACTACAAGTACTGCTACATCAGTAACCTTTGTACCCCTTGCTCTCATTGCTGTAAAGGCTTCATGACCAGGAGTATCGAGAAAAGTCAATTTTTTCTTTTTAGATTCATGTTGGAATTCAACTTGATAAGCCCCTATATGTTGAGTGATCCCTCCTGCTTCTCCAGAAGCTATTCTAGATTCTCTGATGGAATCTAAAAGACTTGTTTTCCCATGATCTACATGCCCCATAACTGTTATAACGGGCGGTCTTTTTATTAAACTATCAAAATCATCTGATTCAATCATATTTACTGTTTTCTCTGCAGCCTCTTGGATATCATCTTGCAAAACAGGTACCCCAAATTCTTCTGCTACTGTCTCGATAGTTGCTAAGTCAAGTGATTGAGTTACAGTTGCTGTTATTCCTTTAAAGAAGAGAGATTTGATTATTTCTGAACTTTCAAGACTTAATTTATCAGCTAATTGTTGAACAGTTAAATTATCTTCGGGAACTATTATCATTTCAGGTCTTACTTGTTTGGCCTCTTTGGCAGCCTTTAATTCCATCGCTCTTCTTTTCTGCCTTTGCCTTGTGGTCTCTTTTTTCTTTTTCTTAAATTGTTTTATGGATTTTTGAGATTTAGATTCTTCAGACTTTTCTTTCTTTGGACGTGCCAAACTAGCAGATAATATTGAAATTTTTTCGCCTGAATATCCACTTGTTTCAGATGTTAATGAATCATCATTCTCCCCAATAATGTGAACTTTCTGTCTTTGTTTCTGAGGATTCTTATTTCTTAAAGCTTCTAGTTTTGCACTATCATCCCAATCTTTGCGACCTGGTTTTTTTGAACTATTTGAGAATGTTCTATTAGGGGATTTTTTGGAATTCGGGACAGCATTTGGACGACTAACAGAGACTTTTACATTTTGTGTCGGTGACTCAATATTTTGTTTTGCGTTATTTTTTATAAATGGTTTATCTTTTTCAGATTGATTAGTTTTTTGAAGTTGCAAAAGTTCATTAGGTGATACTGGTTTCCTAATCCCAGTAGACTTTTGACCATTAAATTTTGGTCCAGGACTATTAGGGATGCCAGGTCTGTTGGGAGCACCAACCCTATTGGGATTGACTTGTCTATTAAATGAGCCAGTTCTAACTTGATCTGAAGGTTTGTTTCTTAATCCAGACCTATTAAAGATGCCAGGTCTGTTAGGAGCACCAGCTCTGTTAGGAGCACCAGCTCTGTTAGAAGCACCAGCTCTGTTAGGAGCACCAACTCTATTGGGATTGACTTGTCTATTAAATGAGCCAGTTCTACCTTGATCTGATGGTTTTTTTCTTAATCCAGGCCTATTAGGCATGTCAGGTCTGTTAGGAGCACCAGCTCTATTCGAGAAATTTTGTTTGAAAGATGTGTTTTGATTGTTATTTGGCTTGTTTGTATTGTTTGTTCTTATCGGAGCTCCTACGAGCTCAGGGGTGATTATTCTATTATTAAAATTTTTTGGTTTAGGTTTATTTTTATTTTGATCAGATTTGTTTGATAGTTGTCTTACATCATCTGACTTGTAGTTATTTTTAAAAGATTGATTAGATTGATTGTTATTTATATTTTTAGGCTTCGCAATTAGTTGAATAGGCGGTTTTGCTGGACTTTTGATAGGTGGGGTGGTGTTATTTCGTAAAGTTTTTTTATCTTGGTTGAAATTTCCTGAAGGTTTATTATTTATATTTTGATTTTTAAGATTGACCTGAGATTGTGCATTGTTAACAATATTGGGTTTATTAGGATTTTTAAGTTGATTTGGAGTTACTTTTAAACTTTCAGGCTTATTGAGAGGTTTAGTCAATAATGACTTTTTGTTTGAATTATCTTTAAGAGGGTTTCCTTTTAAAGTGGTGATAAGAGACGATTTATCTTCTTTGTTTTGTTTGTAATCATCTTTTTTATTTGAAGGTTTATTAATGGAAAGTATTTGTTTATCTGACTTCTTTTTAATAAGGTTTTTTATTTTTTTTGCTTCTTCAGCACTTATAGAACTGCTATGGCTTTTTACAGAAATTGAGAGTTTTTGTGCGGCATCCAATATATCTTTATTTTCCAGATTTAAGTCTCTGGAAAGTTCGTAAATTCTGATTTTATCGCTGATAGTCATTTAATCTGATTTGTACTCTTTAGGAATTAAAGAGGATTTAATTTAATTATATTCCCTTATTGGGATAGTCATTATAGCTTGTAATTTCTTTTTCAAAAATTTCAATAAATTTAGGTTCTAAAGATGTTTTTAAAGCTTTTTGAAGCTTTTTTTTGATTTTAGAATCTGAATAACATTTTTTTGACCGGCAAATGTAAGCAGATCGCCCCATTCCCTTATCAAAAAAAATGCCTTCCTCATGATCTTTAGTAATCTTAAAAAGATTTTTCCTGTCAAATGTTTTTCTACATGAAATGCATAAACGCATAACAGGGTTTTTTAGTATCACCGCTTTCTTTCCTCTGTGGCAGATATTTCACTATCTTGAACAGTTTCTAATTGATCGTTATCTGATAAGGGTTCCTCATCGTATTGTTGCTCTTCATATTCTTGATCATCTTCAGGAAGGGGATAAAGCTCTCTCAATCTTGCATCTTCTGCTGCGCGCTCAGCTTGCTCTGCTTCTAATCTTAGCTCAGCTTCTCGCTGGAGATTCTCTTCATCTTCCCTTTGAATAATTAATTCAGATACTGCAGCATCTTCTGCTTTTTGATCGTATTCATGTGAGTTTTTAACATCAATCTTCCAACCAGTTAGTCTAGCAGCAAGTCTTACATTTTGACCTTCTCTACCAATTGCAAGACTCAATTGATCAGGAGGAACAAGTACGTGTGCATGTTGACCTGCCGGGTCAACTAATCTAACTTGATCCACTTTTGCAGGACTTAAAGAGTTTAAAATATACTGTATTGGATCAGATGACCATTTAATAACATCAATTTTTTCTCCTCTTAATTCATTAACTACTTGTTGAATTCTCGCTCCTCTTGCTCCAATACATGCACCTACAGGATCGACTTCTTGTTCTGAACTGTCAACCGCTACTTTTGTTCTTGGTCCAACACCTCTTGAGGGAGGGTTTGCTTCTCTTGAAACAGCAACAATTTTTACTGTACCCTCTTGAATTTCTGGGACTTCATTTTCAAATAAATAAACTACTAAACCAGCATTAGCTCGACTTACAAAAAGTTGTGGTCCTTTTCTCGCTATTTCGCTAACTTCTTTCAAAAATACTTTAAAAGTTGCATTTGCTCTGTAATTGTCATTCGGTAATTGATCTCTCTTAGGAAGTTCGGCTTCAACTTCAGGTCTACCAATACCAGAACTAACTCCCATAATGACTGATTGTCTTTCAAATCTTATAACTCTTGCAGTTAATACAGGATCTTCCAAATCTGCAAATTCTTCCTGAATCATCTTTCTTTGTTGATCTCTTAATTTTTGGGCTAAAACTTGCTTTGTTGTTGAAGCAGCCATTCGCCCAAAATCATCTTTTTCTGGAGTAACGTCTAACACAACTGTGTCTCCTATTTGAGCATCCTCAGCTACTTGTTTAACTTCTGCTAAAGATATTTGATGATCTTCGCTCTCAACTTCTTCGACAATTATCTTGCTCGATAAAATTCTATAACCTTCTTCATCTAGATCTAGTCCAACATCGAAATTACTAAAATATTCTTCATCAAATGGATCTTCAACAACTCCAATGTAGAAGGTTTTTCTATATTTTTCGTATCCTTTTAATAAAGCTTCGCGTAAAGCTACTTCTACTATATTAGGAGGTAACTTTTTTTCCTCACTAATGTCTTCAATGAGATTGTTTAAACCTGGGAGAATAACTAATGCCATCTATGATGGGAAAATTGAATAATGGTTGAAAATAATTAATCTTTTAATGTACAAAGACTAATCTTTAGTACTTCATCAAAAGGGATTTTTTTAATCTTACCTTTAATGTTAATGGCTAAATAATCTTTAGACTTTTCAAAAAGTAAACCATTTAGAAATTTTATTTTTGAATTCTTCTGGTTTAACTCAACATTAACTGGAAAACCCTTAAAAGTTTTGAAGTCTCTTTCTGAGGTTAATTCATCACTGACC
>QCCW01000018.1 GCA_003281125.1 Prochlorococcus sp. AG-347-N23
CCAGCTAGAGCAAATACTCTTAAAGCAATTCAATTAATCAGTTCTTTAGGAGACACATTATATGAATTAAATTCTGATGGTGAATTAATCCCTGAATTGGCCTCGGGGATGCCAATTATTTCAAAGGGTAGACTTCAAATAACTATAAATTTAAGAAAGAATGTTTTTTTTCACGATGGGACTAAATTCAACTCAAATGCTATAAAGTTTACCTTTGATAGATTCAAAAGAATTGGAACGATGAATTATATTTTAGGAAATAAGATTAAATCAATAGAAACACCAAGTGAATATGCAGTCATAATAAATTTGAATAAACCATCAAGTTCTTTAAATGGTTTACTCACATCAGTAAATTTAACTCCTATATCTCCTACATTTTACAAACAATATTCTGATAAGTTTCTAAATGAAAAATTCGTTGGTACTGGCAAATATGTGCTGACCAGTTTTTCTAATGAAGTTCAATCAATTGATCCATATTTGAATTATTGGGGTGAAAAGCCCTTAAATAAGGGTGTTAATTTTGTGGGATATTCAAATTCATCTTCTCTTTTTGGGGCTTTAAAAAGTAAACAAATTGACGTGCTTTTATCAAATTCAATTGATGATAGTCAGAGAAAAAGTTTAAATAATTTAAGCAAAAATAAACAGTTTAATGAAGGGAATAGCCCTTTCAATGAATTAAGTTTTATCAGCCTTAAAACTAGTTCTTATCCTTTAAGTAATCTTAATTTAAGACTGGCCTTGGCAAAAAGTCTTAATAGAAAATTGATTAGTGATAAAGTAAGTTATGGATTAAGAAAGCCATCAAGATCAATTATTCCTCCAATATTAAAAAAAGATAGTCGAGAACTGTGGCCTAAATATGATTATTTAGAAGCGAGAAGGTTATTGCAAAAAGAAAATTATTGCAATGGAAATATTCTAAAAATACCCCTTACTTATAGATCGAATGTACCAGCTGACAAGCTTATTGCTCTGACATGGCAAGAAGAAATTAAAAGTTCTTTGAAAGATTGTATTGAGATTGAACTCAATGGGGTTGAATCTACAACAGTTTATAAGAATCTAAGTTTAGGAATCTATACGGCAGTTCTTCTTGATTGGACTGGGGCTTATTCAGATCCAGAGGCCTATCTCACCCCTCTTTTAAGTTGTAATGAAATAGTTGATGGCATATGTAAAAAAGGAGAATCAGTTTACAGCGGTAGTTTTTGGGGATCTAATAAAGTGGAAAGTTTATTTCTTGAGAGTGAAAAAATAAGTGGAATTAAAAGATTAGAAAAACTCGTTGAAATTGAAAAAATAGCAGCAAGTTCAATACCTTATATTCCTATTTGGATATCCTCTCAAAAAGCATGGTCTCAAAATAAAATATCAAAACCTATTTTTAATGGTGCAGGAATAATTTCATTGAGTGATCTTGAGTTAATTAATGAGTAGAAATTTAAATAAATTAATAAATTATTCCTTATTAAAAATTTCATTAATACCGATAATGTTATGGATAATCTCTTCATTAGTTTTTATTTTATTAAGAGTTGCTCCTGGAGATCCTGTCGATGCCATACTTGGATCTGGTGCAGATGAAGTTTCTAGGGAATTTCTAAGAAATAAATTGGGGCTAAATGAACCTTTAATAAATCAATATTTTTCATATATTAAAAATATATTGCACTTAGATTTTGGCCAATCTCTAAGTACCCAAGAGCCAGTGCTAAAGATTATTATTAAGTCATTGCCTGCAAGTCTTGAACTTGGATTCTTTTCAATATTAAATGCCACACTAATAGGCTTCCCATTGGGATTAATTGGGTTAAGAAATAGAGGTAAAAAGACTGATTATATTGCGAGAATATTAGGAATTGCTACATATGCAATCCCTCCTTTTTGGGGTGCAATGTTAGCGCAATTATTATTTTCTGTATTCTTTAATATTTCTCCAATTGGAGGTAGATTTCCAATATTTCAGCAACAACCTCAAATTACAGGTTTTCTAGTTTTAGATAGTATTCTTTCAAATAATATTATTGCTTTGAAAGATAGTCTTTATCATCTCGCACTTCCTTCGATTACTCTTGGCTTTTTATTAAGTGGTATATTCAGCCGCTCATTAAGAGTAAATTTGGATAAGACATTAAAAAGTGATTATGTAAATGCTGCTATTTGTAGAGGGATATCAAGGAAAAAAATATTTTTAAATCATGCATTGCCCAATGCTCTATTGCCAATTGTCACTATTTCTGGCTTGACTATGGCCTCATTAGCGGGAGGTGCTTTATTGTTCGAGGTAACTTTTTCATGGCCAGGTATAGCTTTAAGATTACATGAAGCTATTTCTCAAAGAGACTATACCTTGGTTCAAGGAATTGTAATTTTTACCTCTATGCTCATAGTATCTTTAAATCTTTTCGTAGATATTTTAATCGCATATTTAGATCCAAGAATAGAATACTAATTTTCGGAAATTTCTTTTATTGTTTCAAGATCTAAAAGATGGAAATTAAGCCCCAAATCTCTTTGGTTTTTTACTACTTTAGGGATTTTTTGGTATTTAATATTTTTTAAAAATTCAACTATAAATTTTGTAGATAAATCTTGTACTAATATGGGATCTGAACCAATAAAAGATTCACTTATTTTGAAGAGGTCATTATTTTCTTTATAGTTTTTATTAATTCTTATTGGAGAAAAATGACTTGCCCCTTCAATAATTAGAAATCTATTTGATGGATTATTTAAAGCAGAAAAAACTCTAAATTGTTCATTCATTAATGGTGTAATAAGGTCAAACGTACCACCAATTAGAAGAGTTGGTGTTTTAATTCCTATACTATTTTCTTTTGGCCATACTAAACTTCCAAATGAATTAAAACCTATAATTGCACTTGCCTTATTATTGTTATTTTTTTTAGGAAATGGTATTTCGCTCAACTGACATTGAAGTAATTTAGATAAATTTGTTATCGCAAAGTCTTTTAATGCAGAATCACATTTGTCCTCTAGTTGATCAGTAGGTTTATTGCCTTCATATAAAAGTGCTATTAAAGCACCAAGTGAATGCCCCATTAAAATATAAGAATCATTAGGTAAACCAAATTCTCCATTTTCATGAGCTTTTAATACTGCATCTAAATCTTTAATTCTATATAAGAAAAAGTCTGCACTTCCTGGTATTGTTTCCTTACCTTCGAGTACTTCTACGAGAGATTCTAAATTACTCCCTCTATGATCTATGAATAATATTGGCCAACCTCTTTTAGCCAATTCGCTACCTATCCATTTGAAATTATTAATATCGCCTCCAAGTCCTGGCATAAAAATTATCAGTTCTTTATCATCATTTGTTTTATTGCTTTTCCATATTTCAATTTCAAAAGGTTTCACTCGGTGAGGAGCATAAATTTTTTTATCAATTTTTACAAGATCTTTAGTTGATTTTTTTTCAGTGTTTTTGAAGATATATTGGTTTGTTCTCTCAAGTTTATTTAACTTAGATAAAAGTTCTTGTTGCGTTGATAATTCATTTTTCCAAGATGAAATTATTAAAATTAAATTATCAATATCTAGGGATATTTCTTCTGATGGTAATGCCTTTATGATTTCTAAAGTTGAAACTTCTTTTTTTTGATCTAATAAATTTTCTATAGTGTTATAAATTTCTGTTCCATTATTGTCATTTGGAACTTTAATGCTCTTGCTTAATTCTGTAAGAATTTTACGACCTATCCAACTTCTTAATATTTCTCTATTTAATCCCTCTTCCTTGAAAACAGGAAATTCTAAAAATTTTGATAATTCAAAAACTCTTATTAAACCATTTTTTTTTAACCAATCTATTAATTCCGTTGAATCATCTTTGTATTTTTCTAATTTTGATAATTGTTCTATAGTAAGTGGGATTTCCATTTCTTCAAATTTAATATTTATCTTTTCAGCAGCCCTTAAACCATTATTAAAAAATAAACCACAAAAACTAAAAAAAATTATAAAAATGTATTTCACTTGTGATTAGTCCAAATAGTTTACAAATTATAAAAAATTGGTGGATTCAATTTCCATATCATTTGAGGTTAATAACCAAGATAAGATTTTATGCTGCATTTGGAGCAGGAGGTGTCATTTATTTAACATCACTTATTTTTAATAACATAGGATTATCGGCAACAGATATTGGCTTGGGGTTTACTATTTCAGCAATGATTGGAACCGTAACAAGACTCTTTACAGGTAATTATCTTAATAAATCAGGGAAAATACAATTTCCAATAGTTACTTCTTCAATACTAAGTATTGCCGCTAGTTTGTGCCTCATTTTTTCAAAAGATACTTTTTTGTACATAATTGGACAATCATTTGTTGGCGCTGCTGCAGGAATTTATTGGCCTGCTGCCGAGTTTGGAGTCCCTTATTTTTGTCATCCTATCGAAACGCGCAAAGCTTATGCTCTTGTTAGAAGTTCGGAGGCTTTAGGAATATTTCTAGGGGTATTCTTAGGGGGATATATGACTAATTTTTTGTATTCTAAATCAATTTTCATTAATGATATATTTTGCATGTTAGTTATCACATATTTAATATCTAGAAATAGTTCTTCTATTAAAAGAAACTTAGGAAATTTCCAAAAAAAATTAGTAGATACAACTAATCAGGGACAATTGAAATGGAATAAAAATTCAACAATAATAATTTTATCAATTGTATTGATAACTACCTCTTTAGCTTTGATTCAAGTAACTTTACCTCTGGATCTTGTTAAAGGTGGAGTATATCGCAATGCATTAAGCAAAGAAATTATTAGTTTTATAATTTCTATCCAATTAATTTTATTGTTGTTTTTACAATGGCCTGTAGGTTCTTGGATATCTAAGAAAGAAAGATTATTTGGCTTGAAATTTAGTTTAATAAATTTCTCTTTCGCTTCATTTTTATTATTTATTTCTAGTTATCTAAATATCCCAGCCATTTATTTAATATCTTTTTCATTGATTTTAGTGAGTTTAGGGACTGCTTCATTTCTTCCAACATCAACAGATGTCGTTTTCAGAATAGCTCCTTCAAATAAAAAAGGTTTTGCACTTGCTCTACTATCACAATGTTTCGCCATGGGTTATTTTTTCGGACCATTTATTTCAGGACGCATATTAGATCTATATGGTTATGCCTCGATAATCTGGCTTTCAATTTCATGTTGTTGCTTTATTTTATTTGCAATTCTATATAAGAGATTGTTTTAATTAATCTTTTCTAATTCAATAATTCTTCTCTCTCTTAGGAATAAGAAAAAAGGTGCAGAGAATGCGAAGGCTATAAGAAAAGTTCCAACGTATACAATCCACATATTCTTCATGTTTAGTTTTTTTGATTCATTTACTATCCATATAAAAATAGCGCTTGCACCTACTAATAAGTCTCTAGAAATTGACTGAGCTGCAGGGTTTGCATTAGCTAAAGAAATAAAGTTATTTATATCAAAGCTGTTTCCATATTCCCTAGCAAATTCGAAATTTGCCATCATTGGCAGGACAGCACCCAAAATTGATAGAAAAAGGTAAAGATAAGATAGTATCTGTTTATTATCTTTTAAAATGTTAAATGAATTCACTTGTCAAAAATATTTCATTTAATAATAGTATTTAAAAGCATATGGTTGTTGAAAAGAATTATAAAGTTGAAGACTATAAATTTAAAAAAGGAGATTTAAATTTTGCTGTTGTTGGTCATGTTGAGTGGATAAATTTCTTAAAGGTCGATCAATTACCAAAACCAGGAGTAATTTCCCATTCTGAAAATTCTCTTGAGTATCCAGCTGGTGGGGGCTCTATCATCGCGAAAATACTTTCTGATTTAACTTTAAAACAAATTCATTTTTTTACGTCATTAGGTAATGATGATTATGGAGAAAAGTGTTTCAAGATTCTCTCTAATATGGGAATTAAGTTGCACGTCGCTTGGCGTGATAAACCAACTAGAAGAGGATTTAGTTTAATTGACTCTCAAGGTGAAAGAGCAATAACAGTTATTGGAGAAAGGTTAGCTCCAACTCATAAAGACAAGTTGGAATGGAACATTTTAAAAAAAATGGACGGAATTTTTATTACTGCATCTGATTCAGAGATTTTTAAAATGGCTAGATCAGCTACAATATTGTGTACAACACCAAGGGTAGGATTAAGTACAATCAATAAATCAAATGTTCTTTTAGATGGATTAATAGGCAGTAATATTGATCCCGGGGAAGTTTTTTCTATTTCTGAATTATCTTTAAAACCCAAATATACAATTAAAACCGAGGGAGAAAAGGGTGGCATTCTATTCCCAGGAGGAAGATATAAGGCTCTTAAAAACAAAAAATTAAAGGTTGATTCTTATGGATGCGGCGATTCTTTTGCTGCTGGGATTCTTTATGGAATGGCATCTAAATGGGATATAGATAAAAGTTTATATCTTGCTAAAGTAATGGGAAGAGACGCCAGTGAATTTTTTGGCCCATATGCAAATAGTGATGAAAAATAATTGATTTAAGACTTATATGAGCAATTTAGAAAATAAAAATCTACTTGTAGAAAACATTATTGTTTTCTTTTTATTTACTGTTTTTTTAGTTTTTAAATCTTTAAAAACTTTATCTAAAATTTTTACCTATGGAATCATAAAAAAAGAAATACTAACTACTAAAAGTAACTTAGGCGTAGATATAAGAATAAAAATTAAGTAATGAATATATTTTTAGTTTTTCTAATTTTAGTAGTTATTTTTTACAGCTACAAAAAAATAAGTTTTAAAAAAACAAAGAATCGCAAATTAGATAAATTTAAAAATAAACTGCAGAGCACGCAAACAAATATTGACAGAATTTTTTTAAGAGAGGAAGAAAAAACCTTTTCAAATCCTAATCTAAATATTTATATTGGAATTTCTGATAACGAAGAAAGTATAAATAGAAAATCCAATATACACAGAGCAAGACTTTCAAAATTTAAGAAATCCAAATTAAATGGTGAGATGATATTTCAAGACGATGAACAAATGATTTATAAATTTAATAATGGAAAGAAAGTTTACTTATAATTTTATTGCTAACTACACTCAAGACTTTCTCTTGTTGAAACTCCTGTTGTTGGATTGATCCCATCAGCAATTTCACAAAGATTTCTTTGGTCTTCGCTGTCAAGAATGGCATAAGAAAAATCTGCTCCTTCTATTTGAGCTCCAGCAAAACTGCTACCTGAGGCGATCATATTTATTAAAACAGCATTTCTAAGATCTGTTTTTTGGAAATTAACTCGATCAGAAAGAGTATCTGTCAGGTCGATTCCATTTAAATTAGAACCTTTCAAATCAGATAGTGTTAAAGTTGTCCCATGTAAATCAACATCACTAAAATCGGCATCTCGCGCAACTGCTCCAGCTATAGAAGACAAATGAAGATCCTCTCCATGGAAATCAAATCCTGTAATATTAGATCTTACGTAACTTGGAACTTCATCTCCTTCGCCCTTAACAGCAACATTTGCTCCAGCAAAAACTGGAGAAGATAAAACTAAGAAGGAAAAAGTTATGCATAAAAAATATTTTAAAAAACTAAAAATTTTCATATCAAATAATTTGAATATTTTTATTTTATAACAATTAGATAATTTTTAAAATTGATATATAAATTTGGAACTCCTTTTTTAAAATTATTTAACACTATAAATTTTAAACCTAGGTTCTAGATTGGTTATACAATCTAAAAGTTTTTTATTATCTTTGCTATTCGTAACCTTGAATTCAGATTCAACTGAACCGACTTCATCTCTAATGGCTTGATTTAAAACTATGGAACCGTTTTCGTCAGATACTGATCTATGAAAAGTTCCTCTAGGTATCCTTAGAATATATCCGCAAGATTCTAATCTAACTTTATAAAAAGGATAATCCCACCCAAAATTAACAAGAAAAAATGTTCTACCCCCAGAGATAGCTAATAGATTATCTTCTTGATTGTGATGTATGTAAAATTGCCAATTATTAAAGTCTTCTTCATTTGGCGGACTAATTGCGGGACCACTATGAATAACTAGATCTCTAAAATTTGATTCATTAATACTAATATCAAAAAATCTAACATCTTTTGTATCGCGAAATTTTTCATAGCTTATCAATTCAAACATTTTTGATTTATTTGATTTGATAACTGGGATTTCTAAACTTGAGTTCAATTTTCTTTAAAGGTTAAACAAATAAAAACAGATATATATCTATAAGAACGTATCAATTAACACAAAAAAAGAAACATATGCTTACTTATCTTTTCTTCTGATTTTAAAAGATTAAAATTTAGTGTTTATTTAATTTCAAGAGGTTTAATTTCCCAGGATAAAGTATTTTCTAGATTATTTTTTCCTATAAAGTTTCCTGTAATTACAGAGGTTAAATTAGATTTAGAAGAGGATACTAATGTTAAATATCTTTCGTCTATTAATCCTTTTCCGCTTGGATCAAAACCTCTCCAACCAGCACCTGGAATGTATAACTCAGCCCAAGCATGTAAATCTAACTCAGAGGGCAATGGATCTTCAAAATGATAACCACTTACAAATCTACTTGGGATACCAATAGACCTACAAGCTTCAACCATTAGCATTGCTAAATCTCTGCATGAACCTATACGTTCTTTAAGTGTTCTGCTCGCTGGCCATGCAGGACCTGTATGTCTTTTTGTATATTTTACCCGATCTTGAATTATCTCTATTAATTGATAGGTGAATGATAATGCGTTATTAAAACTTCCTGCTAATGCTTCTTGGGCAAGTTCAACTGCAGAGGGATCGTGCTGTCCATTTGGCATCCAGCCCTCTAATGCCCCTTGTAAATCTCTGTTTATGATACTTCTGCAAAAAGGTAATGTTAGATCTCTATTTTTTACCCCATCAATAATATTTGGATGTTTAATGGTCTCAACTTCGCTTATTGATTCAATAATTAAATTATCTGTTACTCCATTGAATCTAATTCGATTAATCTCTTCGCCACTTGCAGCAAGTAATGGATAAATAATTTCTGGTTCTGGGGTTATTTTTAATTCAAAATTCTTCAGTTTTTGGAATCCATTTGATCTTGGCTTTATACACAATCTATGCTCGCCTAATTGAACTGGTTCTTCATATTTATATTCAAGTTTGTGAAGGTATTTAATTCTCATTAAAAAAACTTATTAATTGATAAAGTATTTTTCTTGAATAAGATCATTTAATTTATTCAAATCAATTTGCAATGAATCTATTGCCTCATGTAAACCATCATTAATTATATCTTCAATTCTGATATAACTCCACTTTGCTTTGAGCAAGCCTCTCATACATTCTAATTCGGAAGGATTTTCAGGAGGAGGAGAGGTATCTATCATCTTAAGAGTATTGCTTATCCCATCAAGACAGTATCTTATTGATCTCGGAAAAATTGGATCCAGTAAAAGGAATCTTGCAACTGATTCAGGCTTAATAGAATTTTGCTCTGCTTTCCTAAACATTTGATAAGCTCCAGCGGAACGTAAAAGTGCAATCCATTGCAACTCATCAAGAACACCTCCAAGTTCATCTAGGCTGGGAAGAAGTAAATAATATTTAACATCTAAAATTCTCGATGTTTTATCAGCTCTCTCAACCAATCTCCCAAGAATGCTAAATCTCCAAGCAAGGTCTTTGCTTAAAGTCGCATCTGTAATTCCATAAAAAAGCTGACATGCTCTCCTTATTTCACTTAATTGTTCTTGTCTTGGCTTATTCCATATTGCTTCTCCTTCTTGCATATTCCAATATAAAATATTAATTTGCTCCCACATTTCTGTTGTCAACACGTCTCTTATTTGGCGTGCGTTTTCTCTAGCTAATTGAATACAAGAAATTATGCTATTTGGATTTAAACGATCTCTTATTAAAAAATTTATAACGTCATCAGGCTTTTTTTCTGGGAATCTTTTATCAAAAGATTCTCTGTCGCTTGAAGCATCAATTAACGGGAGCCAAGGTTCTGCACTTCCTGGTGGACAATCTAATGACATAGCTTCACTTACTTCCACAAAACGAGATATATTTTCTGCTCGTTCTAAATAACGATTGATCCAATAAAGAGATTCTGCTACACGACTTAAAAGCATATTATTTACCTACAACCCATGTATCTTTGCATCCTCCACCTTGAGAAGAGTTTACGACTAATGATCCTTTTTTTAATGCTACCCTCGTAAGCCCACCTGGACTAACCCATGAATCTTTTCCTCTTAAGATATATGGTCTTAAATCAACATGGCATGGATATAGTTCTCCATCACATAACGATGGTACAGTAGATAATTCTAATGTTGGTTGTGCTACGAAATTCCTAGGATTTTTTCTAATTTTATTAGCAAATTCCTCTATTTCACTGCTTGTTGAGTGAGGCCCAATTAACATCCCATATCCACCAGCTTCAGCGACAGACTTAACAACAAGTTTTGGTAAATTTTCTAGAACGTATTCCCGATCCTTTTCGTAATGACAAATATATGTTTCTACATTTTTAATAATAATTTCTTCATCAAGATAATATTTAATCATTTTTGGAACAAAAGAATAAATCATTTTGTCATCTGCTATTCCAGTCCCAGGGGCATTTGCTAAAGCAACATGACCCGCCTTGAAAACATCAAGTAATCCGCTAACACCAAGGCAGGAATCTTTTCTAAAATTAAGAGGATCTAAAAAATCATCATCAATTCGTCTGTAAATGACATCTACCCTCTTTAAACCGGAGGTAGTTTTTAAATATACATAATTATCATTACAAATTAAGTCATGACCCTGTACTAATTGGATGCCCATTTCTTGCGCTAAATAACTATGTTCAAAATATGCACTATTAAAAATTCCAGGAGTTAGTAGAACTATTTTTGGAGTGTCTGTCCAAACAGCAAGTTCTTGAAGAGTTTTTAAAAGATATGATGGATATTCATCAATTGGTTTTACGATTCTTCCAGAAAAAAGATTAGGGAAAATATTTTTCATAACTAATCTATTTTCTAAAAAATAAGCAACCCCAGAAGGACACCTTAAATTATCTTCTAAAACATGCCAATCTCCTTTTCTGTCCCTTATTAAATCAAGTCCCGAAATTTGACACCATTTATTTAATGGAGGTTTGAAACCTATCATTTGAGGTCTCCAACCTTCTGAACTCTCGATTAACTCTCTTGGAATTATTCCATCATTAATGATATTTTGAGAATTATAAATATCGTCTAGGAATAAATCAATTGCCTCAAGCCTTTGTTTTAAGCCTTTTTCTAATGTTACCCAATCATCTTTACTTATTATTCTTGGCAATGGATCAAAGGGTAATATTCTCTCAGTACCTTTTAAACCAGTGTCGTTTAATCTGAAAGTGGCACCATGTCTTAATAATAATTTTTTTGCTGCAGAATGATTCCTGTTTAACTCTTCAAGACCCATACTATCTAAAGAGGACAGAAGTGGAATTAATATTTCTCTTGCAGAGTTAACGTTATCTTTAAAGTACTCATCAAAACTATTTTTTGGACGATAGCTTGAAAACATATATTTTATGGTTTAATAACTTTTACTTTAGCTTCAAATCTTTATTCGTATTTATGGCTACAAAAAAAAACATCTCCTAACTCGATCTATTTCTTTATTTTGATCATTGAAGTATATTTTTTAAAAATCTAAAAAAGTATGAATTCTAGTAATTGGCAATTTGTTTTTTTTAGATATTTCGCAAGCTTTCTTTTTATTCTCTCTCACAGTTTGCTTGTTCTTGATCATTTACCTATTGGGGCAGCACTCCATGGACTTGGGGAAGTTTTTATTGCTCCTTGGGCTTTTAGGGAAAGAGCATGGGATCTTGTTGTTATTGCAGTTTTATTTTTCTTCTTTGATATCTGGGGACTTATAAACACTCCCTGGAATTAATTGATATTATTTATTTACTAATTCCGAAAAAATCATAATAAAAATGAAGTCTTATTTTACTCAAATTTATAAAATAATTTTTCTTTTATTATTTACGAATAGTTCCAATTTATATGCACATAATTTATTTAATGGTGGTTGTAAAGAACATTGTGGGCAAAAAGTTAAAGTTATAAATAATAAAAACAAATTAAAAAATATTGATGATCAATTAAATATCCAGAGTAAAAATTCTTGTTTAAATAAATCACTATGTAGAGGTTGAAAACTCGAGATTTTTAAAATTGTTTTATGAAATTGTTTCTTTGATAATGATCATTAAAGTACCATTTGCTTGATAATTTTTATTAGGAGGATTTAATTGATTTTTAATTAAAAAAATAAAAGTATATATCAACGGTAAAAGTAATGATGAAGCAGCAACTAAAGCGATTATTTGGTTCAACCTAATAAATGGTTTTTTTACAAGATCCTCTCCGCACAAGCCACAAATCAAATTACCTTCTGAGGATTGTTTTTGAAATTGATATTTAGGATTGCAATATGGGCAATAATATCGAACCATTTTTAAATTTAATTGTTTTAATCATTATCTATAAAATTAGAAGAAAGTCATCTTATTAAAAAAAAGAGGGCTAATTTAAGCCCTCTTTTATCTCTTACTTATATTTTTTACTGAAGTTAATAACGTACCTAAATCATGGATTCCTGTAGTTAACTTCTTTTAAGCTAATGCTCACCAAAATTAACTAATTGTCTTTAACTGGGGCAAAAACTCTAGAATTAAGCTTGTTTCTTAAAGGGCACCTAAACGATGCAGAAGAAGGAAGCTTAGACATTAATAAAAAATAATTGGAGCAGTTAATTAAATTAGTTTGTTTTATTCCGAAATTTCAGGCAGGCTATCGATCATTTTGAAAGACCTCCTAGAACTCAACAATATAAAATTAGGAAAATAATTCTCTAAAGACAATCCGTTTTTATACGCATTGCTTTTTTATTAAAAATGTCCGAAAGTGGTAATAATGCTCGTTAATTTTTTGAGATATTTTTAGTAAGTTTTGCTTATTTCTTTTGATATTTAATTCGACTATCTTGATTTTAAATAATTGAGGAACTCTATTATGAATCATTCGAAAGAAGATAGGAAAGCTGATCAATCTAATCCTATAGACGAATATTTTCAATGTCTCTCATATTGCGATATTCAACCAAAAGGTATAGATAATGACTGTGAAGTCATATGTATAGAAAGACATTTAAAAGCAAACTATTGGTAGTTTGAATGATTTTTATTTTCCTGCTTAAATTCCTTCAAAAAGAATTAGTACGAACTTTAAATTTCCAAACATTTACTACACCTTTTGCGTTAACTGCAGCTAGTGCACAATCATCAGGTCTCCACGAAAGTGCACCCACTAAATCGCCTGCGAATGCAGCCCCAACAGGGTCTCCATTACCGTCTTTTTTTAGAAAACTTGCGACAACAGAACCATCTCTAGATCCGGAAGCTACAAGCATGCCTTTATTTGAAAAGGCTAGGCTCGAAATAGGTTCTGTATGGTGCCATAGCTCTCCCGGCATAGTTCCCTCTGGACCGTCACCTATAAAGCTCCACACTGTAATTCTTTCACTGCCACTAGTTGCCAGTAATTTTCCACTGTCATCAAAAGAAAGGTGACTAGGTTTTCCTGGGTATCCTGTCATTTCAGCATCCATTCCTGTTGATCTTCTCCAAAAATGAACTGAATTGTCTTGACTCCCGCAAGCGACTATATCACCATCAGGACTTAATTCCATTGAGACTAATGATCCTCGCCACTCGAGCTTTTGATTCGTTTTATTATTTACTATGTCAAAGAATGTTACTCTCCCGTAGCAGGCTGTAGCTAGCTCATTATTATTTGACCATTTTATTGCACTTACTGTGCTTGGATGGTCTTCTGAGATCCATTTCTCTGCACCAATTTCATTAAAAACATATACTTTTTTTGAAGAAGCTACTGCAAGAAATAAGCCATCATTCGACCAGTTAAGATGCTCTATCCAAGCCTTGCCAAGATCGAGAGTTTTAATTACTTTACCTTCGTAGCAATTATATATTTGAATATCCCCATCTTGACCGGAAGTTGCAAAAATCTCTCCTTCTGGATGTATGGACATTGCTAGTAGACCACCAGAGTGTGTATTTTCTTTTTTCCAAATAATTTTCCCAGTATCTCCTTCAAAGGCGAAAATACCTCCTGCTACATCCCCAACAATGAATAACTTTCCTTTAAGAGCCCAACCACAAACTATGGCATAATCATTAACTTCAGCTGTCCATCCCTCGTGGAACATCCCTCTTGGGCTAAATGATTCTATATCAGGCATTTTTCAAAACCTTCTTGCATCTCTTTCTCGTCCAAATTCCTACCTATAAAAACAAGTTGGTTTCTACGGGGTTCGTTACCCCATTCTTTATCAGGTTGAGCTGTAAATAACATATGTACCCCTTGAAAAACTATTCTCTGTGGGTTCCCTGAGTAGCTAATGAAACCTTTAGTTCTAAATATATCCACCCCTTTTTCAGAAAGAAGTCTGCCCAACCAAGTATTAAGTTTTTCTGGATTAACATCTCCAAATCGTTCAATTGCAATTGACGTTACTTCATCATCGTGTTCGTGCTCAGCTTGCCAGAATCTTTCAATATTAAATGGAATCTCTTTTGAATTATTTTCTTCACTTTTAATGATTTTCATATTGAATTCTTCTGCAGTGTGCTGTGTATATAAACCTATTTTTGATTTCTTTTCTATATCTAATAGAAATGATTTATTTCCTTTATCCTCCAATTTAAGGTTTATATGTTCTCCAAATGGAATGATATTCCCAGGTTCTAAGCTTTTAGCTTTTTCTGCATAAAGTCTTACGCAGGATTCAGCACCATCTTTAAGTTCCTCTTCACTCTCACCTTGATTAGCGAAAGCTACTAATGACATTTCTGGATCGGGACCTTCTTCTAGCATTAATTCATATTTACCTGCAGCAAGGTCGTAAACACCTGTCCATTCAAAGGGATACTCTGGTTCAAGAAATGTTGGTCTGCGTTTAAGGATCTGATCGAGATCAAATGCACTTAGATTTAGGACTGTTTCAATGGGTACTTGGGCATTCTCGGCTCGAATGATTCGAGTCATTCGGTTCATATCTCTCAATCTCGATTCAAGAGTATCTAGAGCATCATCAGAAACTAAATCAGTTTTATTTAGGATAAGAACATCTGCAAACGCAACTTGTTCTGAACTTTCATCACTTCTTCCTAATTGCTGATCAATATGTGCAGCATCAACTAAAGTTACAATTCCATCGAGTGTAAATTCGGAACTTATTTCTTCATCCATGAAAAAAGTCTGAGCAACTGGGCCTGGATCTGCTAATCCTGTGGTTTCTACTAAAACATAGTCAAACTTATCTCTTCTTTTCATAAGGTTGCCAAGGACTCTTATTAAATCTCCTCGAACAGTACAACAAATGCACCCATTTGACATCTCAAATACTTCTTCATCGGCATTAATCACGAGCCCTTGATCTATACCCACTTCTCCGTATTCATTCTCAATTACAGCTATTCTTTTACCATGCTCTTCACTTAATATTCTATTAAGAAGAGTCGTTTTCCCTGAACCAAGGAATCCAGTGAGGATTGTTACGGGAACTCTATCTTTGATTTTCATTTACTGATTTTTACAAAACAAATAATAGTTTAATAATAGTAAAAATAAGGAATGAAAACCGTTTTTACTGGAAAAATTTAATCTGAAAGTTTGTACCATTCAGATTCAAGATTGGAGCCAGATTCTTTATCACAACTTCCTCCTAATGAATCAACAATTGTACAAGTGTTGTGAACAGCTACTGAAACCGTATTCCCGTCCATCATCAATCCATCAACGAATATTTGATTAGAAGCTAAAGGAACCGAACTTTGTCTACTTAAGTTTCTTAGTAACTTAGATGCTGGAATTTGTTCAGGAAATATTGCCTCAACTTTCTCTTCATCTAACATTTTCAAAGTAGAACTTATGTTCTCTGGCCTTAAGCTTGAGGAGTCTCCAAGAAAGTCAAGTAAACTAATAGTTTCAAAACCAAAAGCATCTCCGTAGTATTCCATTGCTTTGTGTTTAGAAACAATTACTCTGTTTTTCTCAGGGATAGAGCTTACTTGTTCGACGATCCAACTATCTAAGCCTTCTAAGAGTGAATCAGCTTTTTCGAATCTTTCATTAATTAATTTTCTGTCCCCTCTATTAAAAACTGAAATATCTTTTTTTAAACTTTTGCTTATAACATCTCCCATTTTTATAATGTTATGTGGATCATGCCATACATGTGGATCTAGACCTCCATGGTCATGATGGTGATGATGTCCCTCTCCTTCGTCTGGTACTTCTGCTATAGGCTCGACATCACTATTTAAAACGTCCTTAAAGAAGTGTTGAGTTGCTTCAAACTCAAAAGGCATGTGTTCAGTAAAAAATATATATTCACCATCTTCTTTGATATCCACATTAAAAACAGTGCTTTCTTTTCTTTGATCAAAGTTAAGAATAAAAGCTTTATTACTTGCGATCAAAGTACCATTATTTTTTCTGCTTATTGAGTCTTTGGATCCCAATAATTCTTTAGCTAAATCTTCAGATCCTTCTATATCATTAGACTTGAGAATTACCATCTTCATTGCAGGATCTGCATATTCTCCATCAACTTTTTCAAATGACCATTTGTAAGAACCCTTAGAAAGTTGGAATTTACCTGCCCATTCGAAAGCACCCTCAGCATGATCATCATGTCCACCATGGTCTGAATGATCATCATGACCTCCATGATCGGAATGATCATCTACCTTAGCTGAATGTTCAGTATGATCATCGTGACCTTCATTATCAGAATGATCATCTACGTCTATTGCACTAACACCTACAACAACTGTATTGTTTTTACTTTCCCAATTTCTCATACTTGGAGTCATTTCTTTGCCAAGAGTAAATACTTTGTCTGCGCTATTTAGTAATTGAGCTTGTCTTGGATTGATCTTTAAATCATGAACATCCTGTTTTCTATCTAATAGGCATGTAACTTCGTCAGATGGTAATGCAATTGATTTAACTAAATCACAAACTAGTGGTTCAACTGCTACGTATGACTTTCCTTTAGCCATGACATCCTGCCCAAAACCAGAAAATATAATCGTTCCAGCTATTACGGAATTTTTAATAATTGACTTACTTGAACCTTTTTTATTTGATAAAAGTCTTTTAAAAATTGACATAAAAAATTATTAAATACTTAAAAATGATAATCATTTTCATTACATCTGACAAGAAAAGGTATCAAATGTTATGAAAATAATACGCAGCTTGTATTATTGGTAAGCTTGTAAAGTGACTTTTTTCATGAAGATCAATTAATGGCTACTTTAGTCGCTGAAAATTTAACCTTTGCATACACAAAAAAAAGTAAGCCAGCTTTAAATAAGGTATCTGTTGAGATTAAACCTGGAACTCTAACAGCGCTAGTAGGTCCAAATGGTGCCGGTAAATCCACTCTTTTGCGGATATTGCAAGGACAAAATACTCCAGATAAAGGCGAAATAAAAATTGACGGTGAAAATTTATATAGATCTAGTTCTCTTGTGGCACTTATGCCTCAAAGAAGTTCTATGAATTGGAAGTTTCCCATCACAGTTGAAAAATTGGTATCTCTTGGTCAAATAAAGTATTCAAAATCAAGAAGTAATAACCCCTTTCAAATCAAGGATCTTCTAGCATATCCTAATTCTTGGATTAATAAATGTTGTGAATTAGAGGCGACAATGCAAAGAGTAGGAATTGCTAATTTGGCTAATAGAAGACTCGATTCTCTTTCAGGAGGACAGCAACAAAGAGCTCTATTAGCAAAAACTCTTATGTCCCCTGCAAAAATACTTCTTCTGGATGAACCTTGTGCGGCATTGGATCCCCCCGCAAAAGAGGACTTCCTGAAAATTGTTCGTCAACTCGCAGATGCGGGACTTTCTTTACTCGTAAGTAGCCATGATTGGGGCGAGTCTCTAAATAACTACGATCAAGTAATAATTCTTGATAAAAGTGTTTTAGCAGTTGGTAGTCCTGATCAAATAAAAGATAAATTAGATGCGATAAACATAAGCTCAAAAAAGGGAAATAAGTTCTGTGATTAGAAAATGTTCCTTCTTAATTTTGAGCTTGATAACAGTTTTGGCAAAGGCCGAAATATTCGAGTGTATGAAACAAAAGTTGAAACTTTCTTGGATTTTTTTTAGGGGCATGAATATCTTTAACAGGACAACCTTCCATTTTCGACGTCTCTCCGCATTGAACGCAGGTCAAATGATGAATATCTCTGTCAACGGGAGTGTAAAGAACCTCTCCTGTTGGGAGATGTCTAGAACGTATTAAGCCATGCTTTATAAGAACTTGGAGATTCCTGTAAACAGTCGTCAGTCCCATAGCTTTTCCACTTTCAATCAATTGTCTATGCAACTCTTGACCGCTCAATTCGTCCTCGCATTTATTAAGTTCTTCAAGAAGTTGTTCTTGTCTTTTGGTAATTTCAGACTTAGTTACCATTGTTTCCAAAATCTTTTTTTGTCTCGTATTTTTGATCATACCGAATCATTCGAATAATGTCTTTTATTAATAACAACTGGTGGCTTGTTCCATTAATAATAACTGCATTTTCAGGAATCTTATGTCCAGCTATGGGAACTGTATTAATTACTCATAAGAGATTATTACAAGTTAATTTAATCTCTCATTGTGTGTTACCTGGTCTTGCTCTCGCATTAGCGCTTGGAGTCCACCCCTCAATTGGTGGTGTTATCAGTGGTCTTTTAGGCTCAGTAATTGTGGAAAGTTTAACTAGTAGAAAAAGTGAAAATTATGAAGCAGTTATGAATACTATTCTCGCTGGAATGCTTGGTTTTGGAGTCCTTATTATTCCTTTACTCGGAATAAGGATTGATTTGGAGGCAGTATTATTTGGGGATTTGTTGACAGCAAATTTTGGAGATTTACTTAGAACAATAATTGCATTTTTAGTGTTTATATTTTTAATGACTTTTGGATATGAAAAGGTTGTTTATGTGGGATTGGATCCAGAAGGTGCATCTGCAAGTGGTATAAACGTTACTTTATTAAATCTTGCTTTGAGTTTTACGACAGCATTAGTAATTGTTAGTTCAATGTCAGCAGTTGGAGTAATTCTTGTAATTGCTCTTCTTTCTACCCCAACTCTGTTAGGGCTAAATAAGGCTCATAGTTTAAGAATTGCAATGATGAGGTCTTCATTTTTTGGATTATGCATCTCACTTCTGGGCTTTATTCTCTCTATAGTTTTTAATTTGTCACCTGGGCCTGCAATTAGTGTTATTTGTGTCGCATCTCTTTTAATTCCTAAACTTCGCAAATAATTAAATCTTAAATGTCCAATCAGAGTTTAATGCTTGAGCTTCTGGATTGTTTTTTAAAGCTACTTCCATAGCCTCTTTTTTATTATTAGCTATAACAACTTCATCAAATTCCTTTCCGTTTTTTTTGAGACTTACTTTAAAACGCATAAAAATTTTTCAATTAATCAAACCTTAACCATTAAGCAGTTAGATTTAAATACTTTTAAAAGTTAATTGATGAAATAGAAACTTCAGTTATTTTGAAGTTTTTCTACTACAGATTCTTTCTCAATCTTTGCTACATCCTGCAATCCATTAGCATCAAACCAAGGAGCGTTTTCCCAATTAAACCCATCCCCAAAAGTATTATCAGGAGCGGCAACGTACCAGTGACATGATGAATCGGGAACATCCACAGCACATTTTGACCAATCAGCTTCCCATTGAGGAACTTGTACCCACATCACAGAAGCTAATAAAAAAGAAAAAATAAAATTCATAATTTCATAATTATCGGTTAGCAAAATTTTGAAAAATTTTTTTCACATTCTCTCTTTCTTTTCTTCCAGTAATTCTCAAGTATTTGATATTTATGCTTATTTT
>QCCW01000019.1 GCA_003281125.1 Prochlorococcus sp. AG-347-N23
TCTCAACGTTTGGTTCCAAATCCTCCTCATTATTTTGAGATACAAAATCATCTTCCACATTATCGAAAGAATTTTTTTTGAAACTGGTTCTAGTTATTGTGGTATTCAATAAAGTACTTATAAATAAACCAGAAAAAAAAGAAATACTGATTAACTTACCTATACTTACTTCTTGGAGAGTCCATTTAAAATATCTAAATGAAGTCTTCTGATTATTATTTGTATATAATAAAGCTTGAAAAATTATTATTAAAAAAAAAGTTAATAATAAATATTTTTTCTTAAACATAATTCAAAAAAGTTATCTTAAATTTTTTTAGTTAATATTTTCATAATATAATTTGTGAAAATTTATTTATGATAACTCTAGATCGATTTGATATTTAAGAATATCAACTTTTATAATTTTAACTTCTATTTCATCACCAACTTTATATGATTTCTTGGATTTCCTTCCAACCAATAAATTTTGTCTTGATCTATATTCATACCAATCATTATTAAGAGTGCTAACGTGGACTAGACCTTCCACATTTAGTTCTGATAACTCAACAAAAAAACCATAACTTTGAACTGACAATATAAATCCGTGATAAATATTACCTAATAACTTTTCTGCCTTTCTAACTTTTTTTAAACCTATCATATTTGATTTGTATTGGATAACTTTGCACTTATATTCATTAATTTTATCTATCACAAACTTGTTAAATAATATTTCTAGATTCTTTGAAATTGATGAATTAAATATATCCCAATTTACTATTTCCAATGATTTACTTTCCAAAATATTTATTTCATCAGTTTTATTTTTCTTTGATTTCTTACCATTTATTATCATATTAAAAATAGAGTACTGATTCATAAGATTAGTAAAGTCATATCCAGGAATTGTCCATGGAGAAGTAAAAAGTTTGTCTGATTCATCATTATCTTCATTTTTGTTAATCAGGTTAACTTTGTTTTCCTTGAATTCATTAATTAAAAGTTTATGTAATATTCTTTTTCTATCATCACCCTCACATATTTTAATTAGTTGATTAAATAAAAAATTGCCATCTTCATTTAGCTCTATATTATTATCCAAAAATTCTGAAAATTTGATTATTTCATTTGTATTAACGTAATCCAATCCCTTTAAGGAGTATCCTGCACTTTTAAGGTCATATTGATTTGAATGCTTGAACCAAATTATATTCGCTTCATGTAAAATTGGAGAAAGATAAGTTTGACAATCTTCCTTTATTAATGGTTCAAAGTATCCTTTTGAATTTTCTGCTGGGTTGTGAATATAAAATTCATTTAAAGACTCTATATTATTAAGAGGTGAAGGGATTTCAACTTTTCCTTCTGATAGTTGTTTTTGTCTTAAAGAATTTGAAATTTCCAAAATTTTGTCTAAATCCTTGATATGTTCCTTTATAGGCTTTAATACTCGTGAGGTTATTCTAGTTTTACTTTTTCTAGAAAGAAGAGCATCAGTGTGATCGCTACAAACAATAAGAGAGCACTTAACTAAAGTAAGATGAAATGACCATTCAGTTATTTCATTATCGCTATTTAAATTCAAGCAGAGGCTTATGGCTTCATTCTTTTCACCTAATTTAAATTTAGAATAATTTCTTATGCCTTCACTAAGGTAATTTTGCCAATTATTCAATAAGGGCAAGGATTCAAGGCTATTAAAGAATATTTCTAATGATTTTTTACTATTAAGTTCAACTCTTTCTGCAACATTATTTGTATGTATCCATAATTTAGTACTTCTATCATTTTTAATATCTATTTGAATCATTGGTAGCATTGGAGAGTTATCAGAATCCCAACTTTTGAACAAATAAGAGTTTTTATCTGATAAATCTACTCTCTTCCTTTTTTCTACATTCTTAGATTCAATAATATTGTCATTGCCTAACTTTACGATATTGCTTTTTGATAAAACAAAATCTGTATCTAATTCCTCATTATTATTTAGTTGAAGTTCTTGTACTACATGACCTAATCCTTCCTCTTGACCTATGGGAAATCTGTCTATCTCAACTTTAACAATATTCTTATTTTCAGGTTTGTAGTTGTATTTCTTATCCTCATTTGGAAGTTTTATTTTAGAAAGAATCCTATCATCGATGGGAATAGCATATACATAATTGTTTATTATTTCAACCTTAGAAAGAAGTATATGATTAGATCTTTCAAGAATACAATCAACTATTCCTTCCGGTGATCTTCTTCTATAGCCCTCTTTTATTATTCTGACTAAAACCTTATCTCCATTCCATGCATAATTAAGCAGATTTTCTTTAATGTAGATATCTTCTTTATTTTTTCCCCTTACTGCAAAGCAATATCCTTTACTACTACACCTTATTTTGGCGACTATATGATTACTGTCTTTTGTGCAAAAGTATTCATTATCTGCATTTTTATTTATAATTTCAAGTTTTTCTAGAGCTAATAAAGCGATATTTAATTTATCTTTGTCAGATTTCTTTGTTATTTTTAATGATTTGCATAATTTTTTATATTCTAAACCTTCTGAATGATTCAAATTATCAATTATTGAAGATGTTGTAAGCATGGTATGGATGAAAATTATAAATTAATTTGATTTACATACTCCATTATTACACCTTTTCTCCATGCTTAAAACTAATTATTTTCTTTGCCTTCTTTTTCTTCTTTGTCGGAAGCAAATGAATTTATAAAAAGCCTTATGCCAATAATTAAAAATGTTATTGAGGCTATTGATTTAAGTACTACTTCAGGTAAAAAACTTGAAATAGAACCACCTGTTAAAGCTCCTAATAAACTTGCAAATACAAGAGCACAAGAAGACCCTAAAAAAACTGCAAATGGTTTATTTGAAGTTCCGCTTATAGTTAAAGTCGCTAGTTGGGTTTTGTCACCTAATTCCGCTATAAAAACGGTTAGAAATGTTGACAGCAATAAACTTAAAACCATTTATAGTAAATATTGGAAAGTATCATAGGCTAAAAAAATACTTATTAAAATCATCAATACGCCAGTAAATAATGCAAATTTGCTTGGAGATATTTTTTGTGATAACCACTTACCAATGAGTACCCCAACAACACTTGAGCTTATTAAAGCTAATGAACTACCTAGAAAAACAATTATTGGCTTACCTGATTCGGCTGAGAGCATTAGCGTGGCTATCTGCGTTTTATCTCCAAGTTCAGCAATAAAAATTGTTGTAAAAGTTGTAAGAAATATTGATAAAAAACTTTTATTTATAATGTTTTCTTTTTTATCTAAATTACTATTCATTTTCCTAAAACTGCCTTTTTAAAACTCTTCATCTCTTTACTTTTGTTTCCATAATTTGATGAAATATGCTGTTGGCAGCAATCTATAAGAAATTTATCACCAGATTTCAAATATCCTTTAAAAGTCGTTGAAAATTCATTTACTCGGCAAAAATGAGGTCTATTTTCGTAAATTAAGCATTTTTTATTTTTTCTATCTAAATTTTTACACCATCCGTCGTAAGATGTCATTGAATTTATTAAATCAATATCTTCATTGCTAAGTTTGTGGGATAAATCGCTTCTTTCGTTCAAGTTGAATTTACAACAAGCTCCACAATTTTCTACACATGTCCATGATTTCATAATTTAATTCAATCTTGTTACGTATGAGTACAGTTCTATCTTTTATTTGTAAAAATAGTATCACAAAACATATTCATTAATCATGGCAACACTTATTCCTTTAGCTGTAGTTGCGCTAGCAGGACCTGCAATTATTGCTCTAGTTTTTTATCGTAAATAAAAAAAATCTCCTTGGTGACTTATCTTGAGGGTGTTTATTGGGATTTAGATGGTACTATCGCGAATACCGAATTGGAGGCTCACTTACCTGCTTTTAATAATGCATTTAATGACCTTGGTATTGATTGGAACTGGGACCCTAAAAAATACATTAAACTTTTGAGGATAAATGGCGGCAAAAATAGAATTGCTTACTATTCAAGATCAAATAATTATGATTTTTCAGATGATTTAATTTTCAAAATTCATGAGAGAAAGCAGTTTTATTATTTAGAATTAATAAAAAAAAATACCATTAATTTTAAAACTGGTGTTTTTAGATTAATAAATGAATTACACGAAAAAAAAATAAGACAATTTATTGTCACCTCAAGTTCTAAAAATCAAGTTGATTTACTTGTCGAATATCTTTTTGATGGTTTCAATCCATTTGAGTTCATTATTTCTAGCGAGGATGTTGAATTAAATAAACCAAATCCATTACCATATTTAAAAGCAGTTCAATTAAGTGGGATCAAAAAAAATAACTCAATAGTATTCGAAGACTCCAATCCAGGATTAAAATCTTCTTTAGCAGCTAACTTACCTACAATTTTTGTTCCTTCTAATATCCCAACAATTCTTGAAGATAATATTAAATTGGATTGTATTGTGGACTGTTTAGGCGATGAGAATAATGTGGCAAATGTAATTAAAGGTCCTAAACTAAAAAAATCATATATTGATTTTAGCTTCCTAAGTGATTATTTAATGACTGTTAGCAATGCAGAAAACTAATTTTTCAAGAATTACGTATCAAATAAATAATTTATTATTTGGTTTTTTAAGCGATACTTGGAGGTCAAAATCTGTTGGTATAATTTCCGTTTTGACAGGTTATTTTTTGTTTGCAAATTTTGCTACAAAATTTATATCTGAAGGTAAAAATGAGCTAATTATGGTTCCGATAATTATAGTGTTTATTGAAATTATTATAAGAATTAAGCCTTCATCAAGTTCAAGATTTTATGATTTATGGTCCGTAGTTGATAAATTAAGAATTGGTGCAATTTATGCCATTATTCTTGAAGCATTTAAATTAGGATCTTAAAAGCTACTCTTCTTCTTCTTCATCAATAGGATAAACAAATCCTTGAGCTTTCCCAGTTAAAACTGATTTACCTAAAGATATAGCTTTTTGAGCTGCTATTGCTGCTTTTCCTTTCCAAACAGCGCTCCTTTGGTTCCTTTTGCTCTTAGATTTTTTCTTCTTTGGTACAGCCATTCTGTTTATTTATTTCCATATAATAATATAACCTTTAACTGGTTATCTCCAAAACTTTTGAGTATATTTTGTTTATATACGTCAATTTTTTAAATAAGCATATATGCTTTATTAATCACTTATAAAGATTAGTGTTTAGATCAAAATTCTCATATTCAAATTCTAAATCGAGTTATTCGGATCTTCTAGAAGATATAGGGACGGGGAAAATAGAATCAATATTTTTCTATCCAAGGCAGAGAGAAATTGATGTTCTGTATAAAAATGGAGATAAATTTAAAATACCTATCCTTTACAACGATCAATTAATCCTTGAAAAGGCTACTGAAAATAAGGTAAATCTAACTATTAACAATAGTAGAAAAGAAGCCTCAGCAGCTAATTCATTTGCTTCAATAAGTCTTTTCTTGATTTTCATATTAGCTATAGTCTTAATCTTGAGAAGTACATCAAAATTGGCTTCCAGAGCTTTTGGTTTTACCAAAAATCAAGCTAAATTTGTAACTATTGATGATGTAGAAACGAGATTCGATGATGTAGCTGGCGTCCCTGAAGCCGCTGAAGAATTAAAAGAGGTAATAACATTTTTGAAAGAACCAAAGAAATTTGAAAATCTTGGAGCAAAAGTTCCTAAGGGAGTTCTTCTAATAGGCCCACCAGGAACAGGTAAAACATTATTAGCTAAAGCAATTGCTGGTGAATCAGGAGTGCCTTTTCTCTCAATATCGGCATCAGAGTTTGTAGAACTCTTTGTTGGTGTTGGAGCAAGCCGAGTTCGTGATTTGTTCTCTAAAGCTAAGGAAAAATCTCCTTGCATAATTTTCATTGATGAAATTGATTCCATTGGTAGGCAAAGAGGGTCTGGGATCGGAGGTGGAAATGATGAAAGAGAACAAACCCTTAATCAGCTTCTAACTGAATTAGATGGTTTTGCTGATAATTCTGGGATTATTGTTCTAGCAGCAACAAATAGACCAGATATTTTGGATGCAGCATTATTAAGGCCAGGTAGATTTGATAGAAAAATTGAAGTTATGCTTCCAGATTTAGATGGAAGAAAAAAAATTCTTTCAGTTCATTCACTTTCCAAAACACTTTCAAGCGAAGTTGACTTAGGATATTGGGCTTCTAGAACAGTTGGATTTTCGGGAGCAGATCTTGCAAACTTGATGAACGAGAGTGCTATTCACTGTGCAAGAGACGAATCTAAATTAATCAGTGATCTTCATATAGAAAATGCTCTTGATAAAATTACCATTGGCCTGAGAAGCTCATTAATAACTTCTCCTAATATGAAAAAAATTATTGCTTATAACGAAGTAGGTAGAGCAATTGTATCTGCTGTGAGAAATGGAATTGAATCAGTAGATAAAATTACGATTTTACCTAGATCTGGATCTGTAGGAGGATATACAAAAATATGCCCTGACGAAGATGTAATTTCTAGTGGATTGATTTCAAAAAAATTATTAATTTCAAAAATTGAAATTGCTCTAGCTGGAAGAGCAGCAGAAACAATAGTTTTTGGTGAAGGTGAAATTACACAATGCTCCGTAAATGATATCTCTTATGCGACAAATATCGTAAGGGAAATGGTTACAAAATATGGATTTTCAATTATTGGTCCAATTTCAATGGATTCTGATAATAATGAAATGTATTTAGGAGATGGTTTATTTAGAAGAAAGCCTCTATTAGCAGAAAATACCAGCTCTAGAATAGATAATGAAATCATGAATATTTCTAAAATTTCATTAAATAATTCAATAAAAATATTGAAAAAAAATAGAGTCCTACTAGATAAATTAGTTGATATACTTTTAAATCAAGAAACTATAGATAAAAAAGCTTTTAAATTAACAACTTCTAAATTGTTGAAAGTTTGATTTAATTGCTTTAAATTAAAAAAAATATTTTCTTGATAATTAAAAACTATACAACGAAGTTATTAGTTACACTTTCATTTTTACTTATTCTTCCATATATACAAAAACAATGGTTTAATTTGTATTCACTCAATATTAATGATATTTCCTTTTATTCAATCCTTTACTATTTGAGCGGTGCAATATGTCCATCTTTGGTGTTTATAAACTCTTTAAAAAACTATACGTACTATAAATTTTCTAAGGATAAAACCCATAGTATAAAAGTAATTAAAGGAAAAAGATTATTATTCTTAGTAGCAATAAATTTAATATTTCTCTCTTACTTAATAGCTGATTATATATATATTAATTTTGATCTTATATTTAAATTATTTCTTGAAAGAATTAATGTACCAAAACCGGATATTCCACAGTTAAGTTTTTTAATATTTTTAATTTCTATCCTATTAATATTTAAGAAATCTAGGTTTCTGTTAAAAAAAATAATATTAGTAAATTTTATTTTGATTTCTCTCTATCTTTGGCATCTTCAAATTAATAATATTAGTGTTGATGATCAGTTTCATATTTATAGATATTTTGGATTAAATGACTTAAATTTAATTAATCTTTTTATCCTAGTCGCCATAGAAATTTCTTTTTATACGTGGTCCTTCTTATCATACAAAACTAATTTGAGCGATTGGATCGTGCCCAGACCTCAAAAAGGGGATGTTATCCCCTTTTTGAATATATTTATTTTTTATTTTTTTATAATTATTTACTACTCAATACTTACTTAAATGTTTCTAATTCATTTATAACGCAGAAAAATATTCCTTACTACCTTTGGGGTCCTCTAACATTGTTTTCTCCCCGGGGGTCCAGTTTGCTGGACATACTTCATCGGGGTTTGCCGCAACGTATTGATAACCTTGAAGAATCCTTAGCGTTTCATCAACGTTTCTACCTACAGGAGCCTTGTTAACAGTCGTATGCATAACTACTCCTTCGGGATTGATAAGAAATAAACCTCTATCAGCCTCCCCATCATCATTTAGAACATTGTACGCCTGGCAAATTTCTCTTTTTAAGTCAGAAACTAATGGATAGTTAATATCACCTATACCACCTTCATTTCTTGGGGTTTGTATCCAAGCCAAATGACAGTGTTTGCTATCAACTGATACCCCAAGTATTTCCGTATTAAGTTCCGAGAAATCTTGGTATCTATCACTAAATGCAGTGATTTCAGTTGGACATACAAATGTAAAATCTAGTGGGTAAAAGAATAGAACAACCCATTTACCTCTTAGAGCTGAAAGTGTAATCTCCTTAAACTCTTGATCATATACTGCTGTAGCACTAAAGTCTGGTGCTTCTTGGCCAACTCTTAAGCTCATGAAAAATTTGTCCTTATTTAAATTATGTATGGTCTGAATGACCGTAATAGGTATTATAATTTTATTAATAATGAATTAGCAAGTTTTTTTTTAATTCAATGAAATGGCACTATTCCTTTACTAGGAAATTTACAATTTTGAATCACAATAAACTTTTAAAAAATCTCAAAAAGGAGTTAATTAAATATCCTATTAATAGGCTTGATAATAAAAATTCGAATTAACAGAAATTTTATTTCATTTAAGATTTCTTAAAATTTAACTCTCTATAATTAAAGAAATTCTTTTTAGTATTTTTAACTATGGCTAATTATATTGAAAGACTAAAGAAAAAAGTTCAAATAAAAAAATTTGATTCTAATCAGCCAATTGGAGCTTGGATTTTCGTTGTAATTTTGAATATAGTTGGATTTGCGGGTTATTTTTACTTAAAGGTAAATCATATACAACTAAGTAGTTAAAAACTTATCTTATTTCCTTCTTTATTGATCGACAAAAATTTTTTAGTCTTTCATTTCTCGTTAAGTCAGGTAAAGTCCAAATTGATTCTGTCTCAGGTAATGGATCTTTGCTCCATTCTTTGAATTCTTCCATTATCGAAGCATTATTTAATTTTGATGTATAAAGTTTTCGTTTTTTTAAATATTTTCTTATTATTATAAGATTTGCCTCAATATATTCTCTCATAATAAATAGTTATTCTTATATTAATTTATCATCTAGCAAGTTCTACTTTAAAGAAAAGATTAATTAAACATTTTGAACCGCTTGAAAAAGTCCAAACGAATAACCTCCTATTAGAATCCAGCCAAGTACGCTTGATATTATTGTAGATCTTCTATTATGTCTCCTCAAAGCTGATTCAATCATTTCATTAACTTCATCTCTATTAAGGTATTCTTTCTTGGAGTTTTTTTTCATTTTTTTCTTTTTACAATAAACGAATTTATAAGAAAGTGAGCTTAAGATATTTTCTAATAAGTAAAAGTTTTATTTTGGTGATTTTATAAATATTGTTGTTTTTAGCATAAAATATATAATGAAATTTTAAGAGAAATTTTTATAATCATAAGATAAAGTATTTGAATTGAATGATCATAGTTTTTTTTACAAACAATGAATATTAATGATAAATCTGTTTTAGAAATGCTTAATAAACTTATTGTTATTAATAGATTAAATAAAAGTCAAATTCTTCAAGTAGTGAAGTTAGTTTCAATATCAAATGATATCAATGATTTAAAGGATAACTGGATATGGGAAAGTTCTAAATCATTTCACCAAAATATTTAAATTCATAAACTCATCATTTGATAATTATTAATTCTTAAAATTTACACAAGAGATACTTAATAGTTAATTGAATTAATTAAGAGTTTTATGAATAATTTATATAAGCTATTCAAATAAATTTTTGATAGTAATTTTTCTTATAAGAAACTTGCTCTTGATTAATATAATTAAGTGTTGTTTTCTTATCCTTACTAAATGATTTAATTATTATTGTAGAAGTGATTATTATTATTAGTATTATTAGTAAATCTCCAACAGTAATCCCTCTCTCCTTTAGATTCATAATAAAACATATATTTTGTTTAAATATAGCCTTTATTATTTAATAAACTAATATTTTTTACAAACGTGCTAAAAACACATATGAAGGAAATATAAAAAGAATATTAAAATATTAAGATTATAACCTTTTAAGTCATATAAAAAAAAATAGATGAATTCTTTATATGAAAGTCAAAAAAAAAATTAGTAGTTATAACACTCCTTATTTTTTCTCTAAAGAGATGATTATCACAAAAAAATCACTTAACGAAAATCAACTCAAATTTACTTATCAAAAACAGTTGATCTCAGATCTAGATAATAAGCACAAGGAATGGTCAAAATCGATTAACAGTAAATTTTAAAAACTTTCGTTGATTATATTTAAAAGTTTATGTCTCTTAATTGTATTTTTTTCTTCCCAATTAAGTGATACTTCATCATTAATGATAGGTTTTGCTTCATAAGCTAGATACCAAAGAATAAATCCGACAGGAAATAATAAAATATGCATAGCAAAATTAGTTGACTTAAATCAAATATAGTGCAACACTTATAATGTGCAAGTGTGACACTAATTTTTTAATTATGCCCTCTCCGAGGAAAAGAATTGGTTTTTTGCCAAGTGAAGAAGTACATGAAATAATTGAAAAATTGTGCACAGCTAATGAGTTTAGTCAGTCAAAAGTCACAGGTTTATTAGTTGAGGAAGCGTTGAGGTCTCGAGGTGTGTTAAATGAGTCTAATGGTAAAAATCAAAATGGTAAAGCGGATTTTATAAACTTTTCTTTTGATCCCGAAACGTTTTCTGAAAATAATAAATCTTTACTTAATGTGGACGAATATGTAGTTAATAAAAAAGTATTATCTGATGATATCAAAATGATGCATGAATTTATTGAGTTTAAGTATTTTAAGAAAGTTATGAAGCGAAATAACAACATTATTGAATAAATAGTGTCACACTATTGAGTTTATAAGAGAATGCTTTTCAATGGAATTTAGAAATTAAGCAGAGATAAATATTTTTGAATATTTCTAATTAACTTCTTAAAGAAGGATCCAAAATAAATTGAATCTTTAAAAATTCAGCGGACTAAATCCTCGTGGAGATATGAACCTTAGCCCGCTTTAAAAAAATAGCAATATAAAAATATAAATACAATAAGTATGTAAATTTACTTTTGATTTAAGATTCGATTATAAAAACTCTAAATATAAATGGCAGTAAGTAAATTAAATGTAGATGCACAGGATCAAATTTGCGATCTTCTTGAAAATATTCAGCAAATAGAGAAATTTAAAAATAAAGATATACGAATTTTCTTGATAAGATAGTTAGAGAATATGGAGGAAAAGTAGTAAATAAATGAAGCGCCTATTAACCTCACTATTAGTTTTGTTTACTTTACCAAGTGTCCTAAATAGCTCTCACTTAAATAATCGGAAAGTACTTATAGTCACCTCAGAAAGCACTAGGGAATCAATCGAGTTGGCAAAATACCTTAAAGATAATGGTGTAGTTAAATATTCAGCATATTGGTGTCCTAATTGCCTTAATCAAAGTGAATTATTTGGTAAGCAAGCTTATAGAGAACTTAATGTAGTTGAATGTGCAAGAGATGGCATAAACAGTCAAACTCAATTATGCATTGATAAAAAAATTAAAGGGTTTCCCACATGGGAAATAAATGGAAAACTAATTTTGGGTGTACTTTCTCTAAAAGAGTTATCAAAGTTGACTGGATATAAAAATTAAGAAAAATGTAAGATGATTAGTGGCTAGATATTAAAGGTTATTTCTTGAGTACCTTTCATACATCCTCCAGCTGGATAGTTAATTACTTTTTTTGATATTAATCCAATACTTACAGCAACTATTCCAATACCAAATAAAGCTCTTGATCTTTTGCTTGAGATGAGATAATTCATTGGGTATTTATATTTTTAATACTAAGGGGTTATGAAATTATAACGTGGATTTTTTGTTAAAAAAAAATAAAAAGTAACCTTAATCTTTAATTTTTTTTAAAAAAGTTTTAGATATTAGATATCTTGAAAATAACTAATCAATAAATGCTTATATTTCTTTTTTTCAGTATTCTTAGTTTGTATTTGACACTCTTTTTATATTTAAAATGAGGCTTTTTTTTTATGAAAAATAAAGAATTTAATGAGACTCAAGGAATGGCTTTGTTACTTTTGAAGCCATTAAATTTAACCGCTAACTACGTCCTAAATCTCATAATTTATATAAATAATCCTTGTAACAATATTTGATACTAATAGTCTTCCCAAACTGGTTTGGTTCTCCTCCAACCTTGAGCGATTAACTTTCTCCATTCATCTCTAGCTTTATCAACTTTAAGTTCTTTTCTGGCTGTCATAAGAGGTGGTTCTTTTCCTAAAACACCAAGTATTCTTCCAGAGTCAATAAACATATATTCAAAAAATTTATCTTTATTTTGATTATTCTTTGAAAACCTTTTAACCCTTGAACGATTCGAATTTATAAGCCAAAAATTTCCTGTCAATCTTACTTATTTTATGTTTTCTCAATTGGAGCCATTGTTAATCCTCTGCTGAATAATTGTTCATGATATAGCTCTGCCTGTTCAAGATTACCTCTCCATACCTCTGCAGATCCTGTCTTGTCAACTTTGATAGTTAGATCCCATGCCCTTTGTTCACTCATGCCTGGGATTATTGTTAGAAGACAATTTGCGACATGCTGAAAAGTATTAAAATTGTCATCAAGAACTATAACCCTTGCTTCAGGATTTTTTGCTTTAGTTTTATTTGGATCTAAGACTGTGCCGAGTGAATTAAACATTATTGTCTTTATTAGTTTAATTAAATTAAAAATTCAACTATGTTCTTCAATTGAATAGTAGTGATAATGTCTCGAGCGTGACTTGAACACGCGACCTGCGGGCTATGAATCCGCCGCTCTAACCAGCTGAGCTACCGAGACATGGAAATATTGTAAGGCATTGATTGTACTTAATTACCAATTTTGAAAATTTATTTGTTTATGGGCCTCATATATAGCGATACCACATGCTACGGAAAGATTTAGACTCCTAACACCTTTTTTATCATTGTTCCCAGTTTCTAAATTTGGCATAAATATTGATATCAAAAAGTCACTTTTATCAATAATGCTATCAGGTAATCCTGAATCTTCTCTCCCAAATAACAAAATATCATCTTCCTGAAATTTAAAATCCTTTAAATATATCCCATTTTTTTTACTAAAAGAAATTATTCTTTTTGTTTGTTTTGAGGCCAAAAATTTATCAAAATTCACATACTTATTAACGGTAACTAGAGGCCAATAGTCTAATCCTGCTCTTTTTAAATATTTATCTTCTAGTTTAAAACCTAGGGGCTCTATAAGATTTAAAGATATATTAAATGCAGCACATGATCTGGCAATATTTCCAGTATTTTGAGGGATTCTAGGTTCGAAAAGAGCGACTTCCAATTTTAAGTAGGTATTTCTATACTTATTTCATCTATTTTGATTGCTCTGCCATTTATTGTTAACCAATTATCTTTTGATATTTTGGTTATTCTCTTTTGAAGCTCGCCGATTCTTTCAATATAAGTATTGCCAATTTTATATTCAGAGACCAGGCTCCAACCTACTTGTTCTCCAACAATAAATGTCATGCTTTTTCTATTTATTAAAAGATTTATAAGCGAGTGAAGTTTTGTTGACCATTCTTCGTATTCTTTATCAATACTTTCCATAACAAATCCACCAATTGAGTCAATTAATAATGGACCACCTTCTTTTCTTAATGTAGTTAATAGATCTGTCGTTTCTATTAATTTCCAATCTTTTGGCCTTCTTTTTCGATGTAAATTTATTTTATCTTGCCATTCTATATCATCAATTTTGTTTTGAGATAAGGCAACATATGATAGGGTTTTTGCTTTTTTTGCTAGATGCTCTGCAAATTCACTTTTACCGCTCTTAGTTCCACCTGTAATAAAAATAATAGTAGATAAATTTTCTCTAGGACTGAAATTTTTGGCATTCATAAATTCTCTATTACTTAGAGAAATACCACCATGTTGCTAAAGGAATAATAGTAGCAGCAATTAATAATCCTATAACTATATAAGTGGCAGTTGAACTCTCAGTATCACTGGATCTCATTACGTTAAAATTTGGATCCACTACAGGGTTATCAATTGAAGAAGGCTGACTTTTTTCGTAATTAATAATAGTCTTTTGTTGATTAACAGCAAAAAAAGTGTGCAAATTACTAATACTTTCTGCATATGTGGTAGATGGAATAAAAATAAATATAAGGCCAGAAATGATAAATGAAAAAAGATATCTATTAATTTTTTGAATCATTTTTATGCGTTTTGGTTAATTATATATTAAAAACCATATGTTTGAGTATTTTTAAACCTACTAAACAATATAATATTTGCATAATTTAAATAGAATTAACATATTTTATATATGGGATTTAATGGGAAATCTTTAATATTAATAGGCATAGTTATCTTTATCTTTCAAATGGTAAATTTCTTTTCAATAGAAACAATTACTCCTGAACTTGAGAGAGCACAAGTATTAGCTGCAATAGCTTCATTAATTATTATTTTGATAGGTTTTTTATTTAAACAATTCGAACCTTTATCTAGTGAGAAAAGTGATTTAAAAGGAGAAAATAAGTTTCTCTTCGATGAAAATATTCCGGATGATGTTATTGATGAACTTGCATGGGGATCTGAAGCGATATTAACATCTACAGCCGCGGCAGCAATATTAATCCACAATGATGGTGTAAACATATTAAGAAGAGGAATTACTTCAAGTAATGAGTTTAAACCTGGAGAAACATGTCTAAGATCAATTAAGGATATGAAATTGATTTCATTAGCAAACACAAAATTTTATCCAGGAAGAGATGAATTTTTTAATTTTTGTGCCGATATTCCATCTATCTTAGTTGTACCTATTAATAATAAGGCTTTTATATTGATAGGAGGCTGGAGTGCTAAATGTTTTACAAAATCTGATGAAAAATGGATAAATAACTGGTCGAAGAAAATTAATAATATTTTTTCAAAAAATAAAATTTAAAAATAAATTATTGATTTAACTCTTTTATCTTTTGCTTTAAAACTTACGGATTCTGTATTTAAATTATAGTAAGCATTTTCTGAATTAATTTCATAAACTTTATTTTTATTTTCATCCTTTATTATGTATTTTACTGGATTAAAAAATTCGATTATGTTATCTGCACCTAACTTAGCTTTTCCTGAATTTAAGATGATATTTTGATTTTCAAATCTTACATTACCCTCTAAAAGATAGTTAGTCTCTTCTATGTCCCAAATAAAATTATCAGCATACAAAATATCCTCCTCTTGATTACGAGTTTTTAATTTAACATTACCTTTCAATTTAAGGAGTTTATTGTTGTCTGATAAAGTAGATTCTTCTGAACTAATAATATATTTAATTTCTTCGCCATTAAAAATATTTATAATGGGCTTTAGTAACTCCAATTCTAATTTAATATTGTTATAACTTGAATTTGGACTGGTAATAGAATATATTTTATCTCCACTTTTGGAGAAAATATTCATATTTAGACTGTTTATTTTTTGTATTACTTTATTTTCTTCAATTACATTTGGTGCACAGCCAAGCAAAACAAATGCTAGAAAAATTATAAATCTATAAATGTTGCTCATACTCCAGCTTATTTATTATTGGAATAGGCTTAGGAAGATTTGAGTTACTTACTAATAATCCCCAACATAATTGTTGTTTCCAAGGAATTTCTTCTCTGTATATTGAACCAAGTTGTTTATTAATTTTTGAAGATAATTCTGGCAATAAAGGTTTTAATAATAATCCTATTATCCGAGTACTTTCTAATACGTTGTAAATAATTTCTTTAACAAGAGGTAAATTTTCTTTTTCTTTTATTAACATCCATGGCTGATTATCATTCAAATACAAATTTGTATTAATTGCTAGGCTAAGCACTTCATTTGCTGCTAGATCTAATTTGTAGATATAAAAGTTATGAATATAATTTTCAACTGCAATTTTGGCATAATTCTCTAATTTATTTTCACATGAAACTTTTTCATTATCTGGCACTTTATTATCAAACCATTTTCTAGACATAGATGATGTTCTATTTAATAAATTACCAATTGTATTAGCTAAGTCATTATTGACAATGTCAACAAATCTTTTATCTTGAAAATCTCCATCATTTCCTAGTGATATGTCTTTAATGAGGTACCACCTTACAGGATCGTTTCCATATTTTGAAAGCAGTAAGTCAGGGTCTAGTACATTTCCCAAGCTTTTACCCATTTTTTGCCCCTCTCTTGTAAGGAACCCATGCCCAAAAACTTTTTTAGGAACTTTCATATTGGCAGAAATAAGCATTGCAGGCCAATATACAGCATGGAACCTCAGTATATCCTTACCAATAAAATGAACATCAGCTGGCCATCCTCCATTAATTGATTTTTCTAATAAATGATCTGTCGCATCAGAACTAATGGCACTTACATATCCAAGTAAAGCATCAAACCATACATAAAAGGTATGGTTATCGTAACCAGGGACAGGAATTCCCCATGAGACATTAGTTCTTGAAATTGAAAAATCCTTTAAACCTCTAGAAACAAAATTTATAATTTCATTCTTTCTTTCTATTGGTTCTATAAAAGAAGGTTCGTTAATTATTTTCTCAATTTCTTTTTGATATTTCGAAAGCCTAAAAAAGAGATTCTCTTCATTTTTCCATTCTAGATTTTTTTGATGTATTGGGCACTTGTATGTTGATGAGTTATCTGGATTATCTTTAAATTCTTCACAACCGACACAATACCAACCTTTTTGAACTCCCATATAGATATCATCTGATGCTTTTACTCTTTCATAAAATTCATTAACAACAAATTCATGTTTTTTTGAGCTTGTCCTTATAAATTTATCAAAAGATATATTCCAATTTGTCCAATTAATATTAAAGATTTCTGAAATTTCATCACAATGTGATTTTGGTTCTATACCCTTTTCATTAGCTGTTCTTTGTATTTTTAAACCATGTTCATCAACACCTGTGATAAAAATAACATTTTCACCTACAAGCCTTTTATACCTAGCTATTGAGTCACAAATTATTGTTGTATATACACTTCCTAAATGAGGTTTATCATTAACATAGTATAAAGGGGTAGTAATGACAAAAGTCATAAAGCTTTTTTATTAATACTAACAAATATTTTTTAAACTAATACCAACCTATTATGTTTAGTATATTATTAATAAATAAACTCTAAAAGATTATTATCATTTATAATATACTTAACTTTATATATTTTATTACTATATATTTCTATTGATACAAAAAGAGTAATAAGTATTTCTAGTGAATAATCTGGAAAATAAACCAAAGCTATATTTCTTTTATGATTAATCCACTTAACAAATATTATTTTATAAAAAGGTTTTTTTTCATTCTTAAAAAATAGTGTTAAATACTTAAATCTATCATCCTTAAAAATATTATTATTCTCTTTTTGCCTATTCTTTGAATATTCGATAATCTTAGAGACAGAATTTATACTTAGAAGTTCGTAATTATTAATTTTATTATATACTTGTCTTTGTATAATTAAATCAAGATATCTTCTTAATGGTGAAGTGCATTGTACATATATTTTGAGGCCTAATGATTCATGAATTCCGGGCTTGCTTGTTATATAACTTTTACCCATATATTGTTTTAATATTATAAACTTAATTTCACTATCAATGTATTTATTAAGTATTTCAGATGGATTACAGTTTAATTTCTGAACCCTAAATGCAGCCGCTAAGTTATATTTACTAATAAATAAACTTGTTACATAACCCATTAATATCATTGATTCTGCCACTATAATTTGTGATATTGTTTTCTCTATTTTATTTAGTATAATTTTATTCTTATATAATTTAATTTTACTATTTGGGCTCTCAAAAATAATTGCTCCTTGTTTCTTTCTGAATGAAATACTTTTTTCTAATAAATTTTTAATCTCAATTAGTTCAATCTCTTCTTTAGGTTCTAATTCTATTATTTCATAATTATTTATTGATCCATTATCATTGAATTCTATTGCTGCACTAATAGTTTCTGAAATTTTATTTTGAGCTAGATTTGCCTTTTCAAGAATATCTTTAGGTAGCATTGGGAAATATTGATCGATTAAATATAAACTGCTATTTCTCCTTCTTGCCTCTAAATCAACATTAGAGTCATGTAAAAAAAGTTTGCATGGATTACTTATATGTATCCATAATTTTTTTTTATTTCCTTCTTTTATTTCTAAAGAAATAGCGTCATCAACCTCATGTGGATCTTCAGAGTCAATAATATATGTTTTTAAATTAGTTAAATCTTTCAAATATTTGAGATATCAATTACAGCGTTAACTAAATTCAATAAAAATTACCCTTCAGGATTGACGAAGGGTAAAAGAGCTACAATTCTGGCTCTTTTGACAGCTAATGTAAGATCCCTTTGTTGTTTTGAGGTTAAACCAGTCATCCTTCTTGGAAGGATTTTACCCCTCTCAGTTATAAATTTTTTTAGGAGTTCTACATCCTTATAATCAATAGGATCTCCAGGTTTGATAGGTGATAATTGTTTTTTAAAAATTGAATTAGGCATGAGTTAATTTAGTTACTTTATTTCTTTGTGAATTGTCATTCTGTTTAAATGAGGATTAAACTTTTTTAGTTCTAATCTCTCAGTTGTATTTCTACGATTCTTTTCAGTAGTATATCTTGAGACACCATTCGATCTCTTAGGATCTGTGCTTGTCCTAGCTTCGGTACATTCCAGGGTCACTACAACTCTTGTCCCTTTTTTGGCCATTTTAATTAATACTTTATTGTATAATTTTCTATTGTACATCTTCAACAAACTTTTTTGAAGATATACTCATTTCATTTATCATCATTGATTACAAAATATATATGAAAGTTTCTCAAAATTGGTTGAAAAATCTAGTAGAAATTACTTCTAC
>QCCW01000020.1 GCA_003281125.1 Prochlorococcus sp. AG-347-N23
AGACTCAAAAGAACTCCATTAGAAATATTAAATAGGTCATTTTTCTTTTTCTTTATTGGAAGTTTTCTTTTCTCTTTGTTTTTAGCCTATTCAGAAAGTAAGTTATGGTTCATACTATATGTAATAAGTGCATTGTCATGTGTTTTCTATACTCCTAATAGAAAGGCAATTAAAGAATTAATAGCAGCTTGGCCAAATATAGAAGATCTCATTAAAGGTAGGAGTATGTGGAGAAAAGGCAAGTAAATAGATTATGAAACCGTTAAGTTCATTTAAAAAATGGTTATTAAATATCCTTGTGCCATACATAGAGGGCACCAACAAGAAAAAAGAGGATAAAAAATGAGCCTTATACAGCTTGGAATTATTGTTGAAATTTTTTTGTTTGTAGGAGTTTTTTTATGGGTTAGGAAACTAAATAATAAACAAAGTAGGCAACCATCTTTATCAAAAAAAACAATAAAAAATCTCAAATTTTAGAATTTTGATCACAAAATAAGGAATCTTTATAAAGAGATCAAATTTATGGGAAAATTCTTTATTTTTTTCTCTCACTTTGTATGAGAAATCGGTTAGAACATCTACATAGTTCTTTAAAAATATGGTTTCCTCCATTCAAGGTCTCGCTCCAATAACAAATCCATTAAACAGTGTCTTAATAGAAAAGAAACTAATAAATGTTGATCAGAAGTTTATTCAACTTGTTTCTCTAGCAGAAGGGTTACCTCGGACAGAAGTTATTGAAAGTGGAAGAAATTATTGGAGAGGTGTTTGTAGAAGTTTGATTTTTAGATTTCCAGATGATCTCGAAATCTTAAAGCTTGATGTGAGAAGTTATGTAGACAGATCTAAAGGGATCATTCAAATAAGATCTGCTGCTAGATTAGGTCAATCAGATTTAGGTGTTAACCTCAGGAGAGTGGAATATTTGTTTAATCAATTAGAGAAATTTTAATTAATCTTTTTTTATAAATTTAATGTTCTTTTTACTAAATAGGTGTGCTTGAATTCATAAGAATATTTGAAGTACCATGGTAAAAATAATCTTAGTTGGAATTATTGTCGTGCTTGTATATTCTCAACCTGACCTTCGATTAACCGTCGCTGATTGGTTAAGTACAGCTTCTGATTTTTTAGTTGAATCAGTAAAGGGATAATTGAAAAAAATACTTTGCGAAATTCTAAATTATGATTTTAGTGTTGGGTATTTAAATTAATTTTTTAAAAGATCATTTTTTTTTAGAGATGTTTTCTTCACTAGATGTGCTTTAATTCAATGGAATATTGTATTTAAAATGATAAAAATAATATTAGTTGGAATAATTGTTGCACTAGTATATTCACAACCAAACTTAAGACTAACTATTGCTGATTGGCTAACTAATGTATCTGATTTTTTAACTGAATCAGTTGAAAAGAAACAAGAGGGTTATAAAAAACTTAGGTTTAAAACAAATGAATCTATGAAAAATAATTGAGTATATAGATTTGTTGAAGAAAATAAAATAATCAAAGTGAGCCTGAAACAGAAAGCATTTGTCTAATGCATACAATTACGAAAATAAATATTATTATCCTGCTTAATATGTATTTCACTTAAACAAATAAATAGTTTTAGAAACATAATAGAAAATTTTTTTGAAATTTTTGAATAGTTAACGATAATAAGGGATATGAAGCTTAGATTATTTGAGTTCTATTTTATTAAAGACTATTTAAGGCCTTGGTTTGGTCTTATTTATTCTTTATTCTTTCTGTTTTTTTTAGGTGCAATTGGCTATCGAATAACAGAGGGATGGGAATGGAGTGATTGCTTATGGATGGTTCTGATCACAATTACCACTATTGGTTTTGGAGAAGTTCAACCTTTAAGTCCTGAAGGCAGGATCGTAACTGTTTTAGTAATCGTAGGCGGATTGATATTTATTCAATTTACCTTTCAAAAAGCTGTTAGATTATTCGAATCCGGCTATTTTCAAAGAGTAAACGAATTACGTTTTAAAAGACTTCTTAGAAAAATGGAAAATCATGTAATTTTGTGCGGATATGGGAGGGTAGGACAGGAAATATCTAATCAAATAAAAACGCAAAATATCCCTATTATCGTTGTGGAGAGTGATGAAGATAGAAAAAAGATTGCGGAAGAAAATGGTTTAGAAGTTCTTTGTGCTGACGCCACTCTTGATGAGACTTTAAAACTGGCAGGATTAGAAAAATGCAAAAGTTTGGTTGTTACCTTACCTAATGATGCTGCAAATTTATATGTAGTTTTAAGCGCAAAAGGGATAAGAAGTTCTATAAGAGTAATAGCAAGAGCAGGTACTGAAGAAGCCGCAAGTAAATTGAGATTAGCAGGGGCAAGTATAGTTGTAAGTCCTTATATCGCAGCAGGAAGAGCAATGGCATCAATGGCTTTAAGACCAATTGCTATTGACTTTCTTGATCTGCTTGCAGGAAGTGAATGTGAAATTGAAGAATTTGAATTAAGTAATGATATCAGTCTTTTTGAAACTGCAGAGAAAAGATCACTCTCTGAACTTGGAATAGGCAAAAAGAGTGGTGCAAAAATTTTGGCTATAAAAGAGAACGAAAAATTATTTACTAACCCTGGAGGTAATTTCATACTTCAACCAGGTCAGGTATTAATAGCATTTGGCAGTAAAGAACAACTAAATATCTTGAACGGACTTTTAGGAAATCTTGTTGTAGCAGTAGAGTTATTAAAATAGATAGATCGAGATTCAGAATTAATTGCTAAATTAATTGTGGGTGAAATAAATCAAATGAAAATATTTAAATTTCTATTTGTAATTCCTGTAATAACTCTAATAATTATTTTTCAAACCTCTTTGCAAAATAGATATCTAATGGCTTCTGATATTAGAGATGGAGAAACAATTTTTAGAAATACTTGTGCAGGCTGCCATGTTAGAGGTGGATCAGTCGTTCTTAAAGGATCTAAGTCATTAAAACTTTCTGACCTTGAAAAAAGAGGAATAGCAGATGTAAATTCAATAGCAGAAATAGCTAATGAAGGTATTGGTTATATGAAAGGTTATAAAAATAAATTAAAGGATGGTGAGGATAAGGTCCTTGCACAATGGATTATTCAAAATGCAGAAAAGGGTTGGGAGTAAATGAAAAGAGTACTTTTTGCAGCGTTTTTATTTCTATTAGGTGAATTTTCTTTTGCTGAAGAATTAACTAATTACACAATTACATCTGATTCTCAAATAAATACTTTTGAAGGTGATTTAGAGGCTAAGGGAAATGTAGTCATTAAGAGCAATAGTGGTAATTTTGAGGCTTATTCGGACAAGCTTTCTTTTGACAAGGACGTTAAATCTCTAAAACTTTTAGGTAATGTATATGTAAAAAATTTAGAGTCTGAGGGAATTGTAATTGAAGAAACATCTGGAGATGAGTTGACTATATTTACTGATACAGGACTTTTTGAATTCAAATCTCAAAATAAAAACAGAGTAAAAACAAAAATCAAATTCTAAAAAAAGAGTTGATATTATATTGAGAATTTTAATTTCTAGCTGAGCTCTTAATGCCGATATATACATAATAATTTTTATATATCAAAATAATTTGATTTATATTTTTAAATTTTTAAATTACCTTTTGGATGTAATTTATGTTCAACAGACTAATTTCTCGTTACAAAGTGGGCATTTTTAAAAAAAATCCTTATCTTTTCTTCTGCTATCTCATTAGTCCTCTCTCAAGAAGCGATTGCCTCAAGAAGATTGAGCGGAGCAGGTGCTACATTTCCCTCGAAAATTTATACCAGGTGGTTTTTTGACTTAGCTAAATCTGGCGGCCCAAGAGTTAATTATCAAGCAGTAGGTTCTGGTTCTGGAAGAAAAGCTTTTATTGATCAGACAGTAAACTTTGGTGCCTCTGATGATCCCATGAAAGATAAAGATATAGCAAAAGTTACTAGAGGATTAGTACAGATACCTATGGTTGGAGGTACTATTGCATTTGGTTATAACTACTACTGCGATTTAAAACTGTCCCAAGAGAAAGTAGTACAAGTAGCTATGGGAATGATTAAAGATTGGAAAGAATTAGGTTGTAAACCAGGGAAATTGACTTGGACTCATCGTTCTGATGGATCAGGTACAACTAAAGCTTTTACAAACTCTATGAAAGCGTTTTCAAAAACCTGGAAATTAGGCACAGGTAAGTCTGTAAAATGGCCGGCAGGTGTTGGAGCAAAAGGAAATTCAGGTGTTGCCGGTGTTATTCAAAATACTCCAGGTGCAATTGGTTATGTTAATCAGTCCTATATTAAAGGTAATGTTAAGGCTGCTGCACTTCAGAATCTTTCTGGGGAATATGTAAAGCCTACAGTTGAGGCAGGAGCAAAAGCTCTTAATGGCATTACTTTAGATGAAAATCTTGCGGGTAAAAATCCTAATCCAACAGCAAAAGGAGCGTACCCTATCGCTTCATTGACATGGATACTTGCTTACGAAAAAGGTAATGGTAGAAACACTAAAGCAATCAAACAAGCCTTTAATACATTGTTAAGTGATGAGTATCAAGATAAGGCTTCATCCCTTGGATTTATCCCCTTAAAAGGGAATATCCTTTTGATATCAAGAGCTGCCTTTGAAAAAATAGGTAGTTGAAATTTTTTAATAGATGTCAAATTATCATGACTTTCATATACCTTTAACCCCTCTTAAAGTCTTTTACAACATTTAGTAGTAGATTTATAGAGATATTCTTTTTTTAATGGAAGAGAAATTAACTCTTTTCAAGAATCGTAAAAGATTCGGTATCGAAAAAAATATAGATATTATTTTCAAAAATACTGCTCTAGTCTTGTCTAGTTTCGTAGCAATAATACTTTTAGGAATTATTTTAGTAGTCTTTTTTCAGTCATTTGAATCCTTTTCAAGATATGGCCTGAAGTTTCTAGTAACCTCTGAATGGAATCCAGTAAAAGATGAATACGGAGCTTTTACTGCAATATATGGCACATTGGTAACTTCATTTCTTTCGTTATTGATAACTATTCCTCTAGGCGTTGGAACTGCAATATTTATTACGGAGGACTTTGTGCCGAAAATTTTTAGAGAAATAATAGGTTCTTTTGTTGAATTATTAGCTGCAATTCCATCAGTTGTATTGGGACTTTGGGCAATATTTGTTATGGAACCTTTTTTTAGAGCCTTTTTTGTTTTTTTACATAATTTCTTTGGTTGGATACCTTTATTTAGTACAGAACCTACAGGTAGGAATTCCTTGTTAGCAATATTGATTTTAGTTGTAATGCTTTTGCCAATAGTGACCTCCATTGCAAGAGATTCACTTAATCAGGTTCCTAAAAAGTTAAGAAATGCAGCCTATGGAATTGGAGCAAGCAGGTGGAAAACAATATTTTCAGTAATTTTGCCAGCAGCGTTATCAGGAATTATGGCAGGTGTCTTATTAGCTTTAGGCAGGGCGATGGGTGAAACTATGGCTGTCACAATGATTATTGGTAATTCAAATGCATTTAGTTGGTCTCTATTATCTCCTGGATATACAATTTCATCCATGCTTGCAAACCAATTTGGTGAGGCTGATGGAAGTCAGGTTTCATCACTTTTTTATGCGGCTTTTGTATTGATGATCCTATCTTTAGTGGTCAATATCTTTGCTCAATGGCTAGTTAAGAAATTTAGTCTCAAATATTAGATAATTATGAATTCACTCTATTACCAGAAAAGATTATCAAGAAATATAGGAGATAAATTCTTTACTTCTTTATCCGTAATTTGTGCACTGATAGCAATACTTCCTTTGATTTTTCTTGTGACTTATATCCTTTACAAAGGTGGATCTCAAATCACACCAGAATTATTTACTTTAGAACCAAATCCTCCTGGAGATGATTTAGATGCAGGAGGTATTAACCCTGCATTAATAGGGACATTAATAATTACTAGCATTGCTTCAATTATTGCGATACCAGTAGGTGTTGGTGGTGGAATATATCTGGCGGAATATTCTAAAGGCGGTGCTTTTTCAAGATTTATTAGATTTGGAGTTAATGTTCTGGCGGGAGTACCTTCAATTATTGCTGGAGTATTTATTTACGCCTTGATTGTCTCAACAAAAATTTTGTTTGGAAGTATGTATAGCGGTTTGGCAGGAGGTATGGCTCTTTCAATATTGATGTTGCCTACAGTTATAAAAACTACTGATGAAGGTTTAAAGTTAGTACCAAATGAATTGAGATATGCTTCTCTTGGTGTAGGAGCAAGTATGTATACAACCATATTGAAAGTTACTTTGCCCTCTGCTTTTAGGTCTATTGCTACTGGCGTTGTGCTTGGAATCGCTAGAGCTGCAGGTGAAACAGCACCTTTGATCTTTACGGCTCTATTCTCTTACTACTACATAACAGGCTTTGGAGACTTGTTTTACGAGATGGGTTCTTTGGCTGTATTGATATACAACTTTGCTCTTGAACCTTATGATGCGCAGAACAAATTAGCCTGGGCAGCTTCCTTTATTCTTGTTTTATCGATACTATCAGTAAATATATTTTCGAGGATATTAGCTGCTTTTACTGAGAAAACTAAGAAAGTATAAATGATTAAAACTAATAAAAAAATACCAAAGAATATAATTTTATCTCTTGAGAATGTTTCTATTAGTTATGGAACTTTTGAAGCTGTAAGAAATGTTTTTTGTAACTTTAAAAAAGGAAATATAACCTCCCTTATTGGACCTTCGGGTTGCGGTAAATCAACTGTTTTAAGATCTTTAAATAGAATGAACGATTTAATTCCTAATTGTTCGTTAAAAGGGACTGTCCTCTTTGATGGAACTAATATTTACGATAAAAGAGTAGATCCAGTTGAAGTAAGAAGAAGAATTGGAATGGTTTTTCAACAACCTAATCCTTTTCCTAAATCTATCTACGAAAATATTGCATTTGGAGCAAGAATTAATGGCTTTACGGGAGATATGGATGAATTAGTAGAAAGTTCACTCAGAAAAGCTGCATTGTGGGATGAATGTAAGGATAAATTAAATGACAGTGGTTACTCTTTATCTGGTGGACAACAACAAAGATTATGTATCGCTAGAACTATTGCAATTGAACCTGAAATAATTCTAATGGATGAGCCATGCTCAGCTTTGGATCCTATTTCTACTTTGAAAATAGAAGAGACATTGCACGAACTTAAGAAAAATTACACAATAATAATCGTTACTCATAATATGCAACAGGCATTAAGAGTTAGTGATATGACTGCGTTTTTTAATGCTATTGAATACGAAGATGGTGATGGAGGAAAAGTTGGTTATCTTGCAGAATTTAATTCGACAAATAAAATTTTCAACTCTCCAAAAGAAAAAACTACTCAGGAATACATCTCTGGTAAATTTGGTTAGTGTTTAATTTTTACCTTTAAAAGAAAAATTTTTACCTTAAACAAGGGTTAGGGGTAGACAAACAGTATAAATACCTATATAGTTATTTCGAATTAGTAAGTTTATCTTTGAAAAATTATCCTTTTCTACCTTTTTTGATTTTTGCAGGAGCTCTAATAACGACTGCAACTATTGGCTTGCCTGTATTTACTTCATAATTTATAAGTATTTCTATCTCAGGTAATCTTATGGTTTCAATTATAAATAAACAATTAATTGGAATTCCTTATAAAACATTAATAAGAGGAAAATTATTTGACTTTATGAAAAAAAGAGAGAATATGAATCTGTGTGGGAGTGAAAAATCTGTATTAAAACCATTTTTAAAGGTGGTTAATTTCTAATTTTATTTATCATGGATAAAACTAAAGAACAGTTAGAAAAATTAAGAGAAGTGGCAGAAGCATCTCTTACCAAAACGGATGAACTTCACAAAGTTCTTGCTCAAATTGAAGCTTTAATGTCTAGAGAAGAATCGCAAACATTATCAAAAAAGAAATAAATATTTCAAAAATGTCTTTTAGGTTTTGTATTTTTAATTACACCACTGCAATTTCATTGTAGTTATGAATTGTACATGCAGAACCCGTTCCAAAGTTTTCTGTTAGGTCTCGAGGTCTTACCTTCTTTAAGTAAAAGATCTCTTTAAATCAACTTCCTTTTTTTTGATTTTGACAATCTGCTTAATTAGTTGATAATTTTATAGATTTCTTTCTCACAGACATTTACATCGAAAGATTCTGTATTTACAACTTCTAATCCTGTTTTTTCCGTTACTTCAACAGTCGCATTGCATTCGTCTTGTTTAAGAGCCATGTAACTTGGCTTTTTATCTTCTAAATCTATTTCAGTACTCGATTCAGAAACTTCTTTGTATTGTTCCATAACAAGTGTAAGAGCCTCTATCTCAACAGAAAAATCATCATTTGCTTTAGTCCCAAATGGAATAATAATAAAGGGAAATAAAATCGAGGCTATTAATTTTTTCATTTCTATAAATAGTGTTTATTTTTTTTATAACGTGGATCTTTTGCTAAAGGAAGGGGCATTAGCTTTTTTTGTTTTTTGAATAGATTAGTTCTTAAATTATTAAGAATCAAATTTGTACTAATTTAATTGATGAAAATGTTTAATGAGACTTTAAAGTATAAATTGGTATATAAAAAAGAAAAATTTAATTCACCTCATTATGATTTCTACTTAAGATTTAATTTCGATAATTTCTTCTTCAGAAACAATTGCCCATTTTCTAAATGATTTTTTGCAAGGATACCCCCCTGTTAAGTCTCCAAATGCAGGAATAAATAAAACATTTTTATTCATATCCATTGCAAAGCACCTAAATGATAATTTATCGCTTTTGTTTTTTATATAGATTTTTGGATGATAATGTCCACAAATATTCAAAGTTCTATTATCGCCTAATTTAACTGGCTCATGGCTAAAAATTATATTTTTACTATTTCTAATATCAAAAATTTTAATATTTTTAATATTGCAACCTACATCGTGATTTCCCAGGACTAGTTCAACGTTAGTTTTTAGTAGTTCAGGCAGATCCTCAACTTTTTTTTGAAGAGTTTCATCTATTGAATATTTGCTGTGGAATAAATCTCCTAATATTATTAACTTTTGAGGACTATATTTTTTTACTATTTTTTTTATTCTTGTAAAATTGTTTTTATCTGAATTATTAGTAAGAGGTATACCATTTTGCTGAAAATACTCAGCTTTCCCAAGATGAATATCGCATATTAACAACTCTTTTGTTTCGGGTAGAAATAACGCTCTTGAAGGAAGCATCTCTAACAATGTATCTTCCCAAAAAAATTTAAAAGAACTTTTTTTCATTTAATCACTATATTTTTTTATAAGTTTTTCTACTCTTTTTTCTATTGGCTCATTGCTTAAAGTATTTTTAAGTCTTTCAACTAGTAAAGGGAAAGCAAAAGGAGTTGGAGTTTTTATCTCGTTTAGTAGCATTTTTAAATTTTTTAATCTTACCAATGATCTAGATATTCTTTTATTTTCTAATTGATATTCTTTAACTTCTTGATGCGATTGTTTTATCAAAAGATGGCCTTCTTCATATTTAGTAAAGACATCGTAAAAAAGACTTGAACTTATTTGAAGTTGGGAAGAGGTTTTTGTTTTGGTTGGATTATTTTGATTTACTAGTCCACTTATTTGGGCAATATTTTTAAATCTACGTTTTGTTAATTCTGAAAAATTAATTGCATTTTCTAGATCTGCTTCTAATTTTTTGTTATCCAAAAAGTAATCAGCTTCTTTTTTTATTATGGAAAAATCATAATCTTCTGCAGTAGTTAAGCTGAATCCAAAATCATTAGCAGTAATACTAAATGTAGATTGTTTTAATTTTGCCAATCTCAAAGCCCATAAAAATGCAATTCCTTCATTTACAAATTTGCCATCAAGTGTAAAAACAAAAAGATTTGATAAATCCTTGGTTTTATATATTTCTATAAGGAATTCATCTCTCTTTGGAATATTTGAAAGAACTTTTTGTTTAATCAATATTGGACGTAATGAATTGAGTTCAGGATTTAAGCAATCATAATTTTCTAGTTCGTTGCATATATCTATTTCTTTTCTCAAACTCTCACAAAGTAGATCAGAAATTGCCATTTGACCTCCAACCCATGCAGGAATTAGAGAACTTTTTTTTGTTGATTTTTTAACGTATAAAATCATATCTCTTATTCTCACAAATTGAAGCATTTTGCCAGCAAAGTAAAATGTATCCCCAGGATTTAATTTTGAAGCAAAATTCTCCTCTAAATTACCTAAAGATTTACCTTTCAAATATTTGACATTCATAAATTTGTCACTTGTAATTGTCCCAATATTGAACTTATGCATTCTTATTAAAGATTTGTCTTTTACAAAATATTTAAAGTTTTCATTATTATTTTGTGATTCTTCTTTAACTATCTTTTTATATTTTGGGTATGCTTTAAGACATTTTCCTCCATATTCTAAAAAGTCAAGACACCAATTCCAATCTTGATCTTTTAAGTTTCTATAACTCCAGCAATTTTTAATTCTTTCTTTCTCAATTTTCGGATCAAAGCCATTTCCACATGCCAAACTTATTAGATGTTGTAGAAGCACATCATAAGATAATTCAGGAAGTCTAATTTCCTCAGATATACCACTTTTTATTATTCTTCTCATTGCACTAATCTCTAATAACTCTAAAGAATTAGTAGGCATAAAAATTATTTTTGATTTTCCACCTGGTCTATGAGCACTTCTTCCCGCTCTTTGGATAAGTCTAGCTAAATTCTTTGCACTACCAATTTGAACTATTTGATCTACAGGTTGGAAGTCAACTCCCAAATCTAACGAGCTGGTGCAGACTACCCATTTTATTAATCCGTCTTTAACCCCTTCTTCAACTCTTTTTCTATCTTCTTTATCCATGGAGCCGTGATGAAGTGCAATTTTGTCTTCCATCTCTGGCAGAAAAAATTTAAGACATTGATACCATCTTTCAGATTGGTTTCTTGTATTGGTGAATAATAAGGTGCTTTTATTTTTATCTAGCATTTTTAAAAGTGAAGAATGACTTCTGATTCCTAGATGACCACTCCATGGAAAGGTCGTTTCCTCCTCTGGTAAAACGCTTATAATTTCTATCTCTTTTTGAATATTTGTACTTATAATTTTGGGTTTAATAGCACTCATCCCAACTACTGCTCTTCCTGCTTCTTCAATATTTCCAATAGTTGCAGACATTGCCCAAATTTGTAAATTTTTTATATTACCTCTTAGCCAACTTAAAGATAACTCGCACTGGTTTCCTCTTTTACTTCCCATCAATTCATGCCATTCGTCAATAATTATTGATGACAAATCCTTGAACAGATTATTAGATTCTTTATTAGAAAGTAAAAGAGATAAAGACTCTGGAGTGGTAATAAGAATATTAGGTGGTTTAGCAAGTTGCTTTTTCTTTTCATATGGGGTTGTATCCCCGTTCCTAATTTCAACAGTGATTTCTTTATTAAAATGTAAAGCTGCTAATTGTATGGAATTTTTTAGATCTCTACTTAGTGCTTTTAAAGGCGTTATTAATAATATTTGCACACTTTTATTATTTTTGGGATCTTCTATCTGTGATAAAGGTCCCATTAATGCAGCGAAGGTTTTGCCGCAACCAGTTGGAACTTGTATTATTCCGTTTTCCCCATTTAAAAATGCTTTCCAAGATTCTACTTGGTAGGGTAATGGCTCCCATCCATTTGAGAAGAAAAATTGTTTAATTTTAGAAATTAAATTATTTTGCTTATTATTTTTGTTAATATTTTTCATGATATTTTTTTCATTAGTTCATAAGCATTCTCTAGGCTATCTGCATCATTAATTTTTTTATCTTTTCTCCATTTTGTTATTCTTGGAAATCGTACTGCTATGCCTGATTTATGACGTTTAGAAATTTGTATTTTCTCAAAAGATATTTCGAATACCATTTCTGGTTTTAACGATCGAACAGGACCAAATTTTTCAATTGTATTTTTTCTTATCCATTTATCTAGCTCTTTAATCTCAATATTCGTTAAACCAGAATATGCACTTGCAAATTTAATTAATTCTTTGTCTTTCCATAATGCAAAACTGTAATCTGTATACAGACCAGCTCTTCTACCGCTACCGCCCTTAGCGTAAATTAGAACAGCATCCAGTTGCATAGGATCAACTTTATATTTCCACCAAATACCTTTCTTTCTACCAGAGGAATATATAGAAGTCTTTTTCTTAATTATTAATCCTTCAGTATTATTTTCTCGAGATTTTTCTTTATAAGTTAAAGCATCAGGCCAATCTTTTGGAAATATTAAATCACATATTTTGCAAATATCAGAGATATTATTCTCAGTTTTAAGTTGCCATTTTGAAAAATATTTTTCTAACTCGATTCTTCTATTTTCTAATAGAATTTCTCTTATATCTCTCCCATTAATCTCTAAAAGATCATAAGCAATAAAAATAATTGGATATTTTATTTGGATTGATCTAGTAGGAGACTTTCTATTTATTCTTTTTTGAAGTAAAGAAAAATCAAAGGCAATTTCTTCTTTAAAATTCCAAACTAATAATTCCCCATCAAGAACAAAATCATCTTTTATATGTGTCATTTTCTCTACTAATTCTGGGAAAGATTCATTTACTAATTCTTGCCCTCTTGTCCATAACGAAACATTGCCTGATCTTTTAATTAATTGCATCCTTATACCGTCGTATTTCCATTCAAATTGAAAATCATTTATTGAATTTTTGAAGATTTTATCTTCAATAGTATTTGCTAGAAGAAATGGAAATGGTTTAGAATTTAACTCTTGAAGATTGATATTCTTATTAATTAAAAATTCATATGAATCAATTGAAGGTTTAAAATCACCCATCAACCTATGAGAAATAATCTCTTCCTCAATATTAATTAGTTTTGATATTGATTTTGTGATTAATCCTATAGAGACTCCTACTCTAAAAGTTCCTGTAAGAATTTTATTAAAAATTAGATGGTTATCTTCAGGTAATGTTTCCCAAAGATTTTGAATTTCTAAGTTTTTCTCCTCCTCATTAAGTTTTGATAATGCAGGTATTGTTTCGCTTAGTAATTTATTGAGACTTATATTTGATAATTTCTTTTTTCTAGAATTATTTTTATTTTTAAGTAATAACGTTACTACTTCAGCAGAATCACCAACTTTTAAATAACATGTATCAATTAACCATTGAGGATATTCATATATTTGAGAAAAAAGAATTTTTAAATATCTTCCACTAATGAATCTCTTATTACTTTTTCCAGTTAGTAAATAGATTGCCCATGAATTATCTATTGGATCATTAGATAAAAAATAATTCTTTAAAACTTCAATTTTATTATTTGTACTATTAATTGAATCTAGATCGTCAAATAATTCTGAAAACTTTTTTAAGCTCATATTTATTTACCGAATAAAAGGACATTTATTGATTCCTTTTCAACTAAATATTTACTTAAGGCTTCACTATCTCCATGATGAAAAAATACATTTTTTGCTTCAGACTTTTTTACTACTTCCAGAATTCCATCCCAATCCGCATGATCAGAGATTGCGAATCCTTTATCATATCCTGATCTTTTTCTTAGAGCTCTTATTGACATCCATCCACTCGCGAAAGCTGTTTGAATGTTTTTGAAATTTTTTAAATAAGAACCCTTACTTAAAGATGGCGGTAATAATATTAGACTTCCTTTAAGTTCATCTATCTTTTTTTTATTTTCAATTTTTATAGTATCTTTAATATCAATTCCAAGTTTCCTATAACTGTTGTTCATTTTGTGAATACTGCCATGGGTATAAATATTGCCTTTAAAATTTGTTTGACTAATTTCGTTTAACAATCTCTGAGCTTTTCCAAGTGAATAGCAGAAAATTAAAGAAGTTTTTTCTGGTGAATTAGTTATCCATTTTGAAATATCATTTGCTATTTTATTTGATTCATCCCACTTAAATATAGGCAAACCAAAAGTACATTCGCTTATTAAATAATCAGTTTTTACTATTTCATATTGTTTGCAAGTCTGATCTTTTTGAAGCTTAAAGTCACCTGAAATTAGCCATTTTTCTTCAGCAAAAATAAACCTTATTTGACTAGATCCAAGGATGTGACCGGATGGATAAAAAGAAATATTAATGCCATTTATCTTAAATTCTTCTCCATATTCAAAAGTCTTAATTTTGATATTATCTCCAACCCTTTCTTTAAGAAGTATCGCAGTTTCCTTAGTAGAAATGTATTCTTCACAGCCAAATGTAAAGTGATCAAAATGAGCATGAGTTATTAATGCCTTTTTTACTGGCTTGCTTGGATCAATCCAAATATCAGCAAGTTGACAATAAAGATTTCCATCTTTATATCTAATTAAATATTCTTGTTTAGTTCTCAAAACTACATCTCTTACAATGAAGTTAATTTAGCTAATTATGCCCACGCTTGTTTTGATAAAGCTATGGCTGAAATTGTTAGTAAAGCAATAACTACAAATTTGTTACTCCAATTAATCATGAATGCACTAATTTTGTTGAAAGAAACTCTATTAGATGGCACAATCTTTTTTTTATTCATAATGTGATGATTTTCATTATTTTCTAAGTAATTTAAATTTTTAATCTCATTTATTAATTTAGATTCGCAAGTTGAGAGTTTTTCTACTTGATTTAATAATTCAATATCTTCTGGTCTTAATAAAGAATTTAATTCTTTAATTTGTCTTTCGTTTTTCATAAGAAATTCATTAACTATCTCATCTGTCCTTGACCCCTTCTTTATATTTAAAAGAATATCATCTCTTTCCCAGGATTTTTCGAGAGAATTTAAAATTTTGACTATGCTCATCTTAAGTATTTTTACTTATAATAAATTAATATTTTTTTCTTCTGTGGCTTATTCCTTTAAGTAATTAAAAAAAATTATTTTTATTTAAGATTTACGAATAAGTCTGTTAGCAAAATATTTTATCTTTACCTTTTCTACAATTTTTTTAGAACTACTTTTAGTTTTAACTTTATTTAAATTGATCACTTCATCTGATACATTTTTGCCCGTTTCAAAATAACTTTTAATTTTTTCTAATTCTTCTTTATTTAATCTTTTTGTGGCACCTTTTGCATTGATTCCAAGTTTCTTGCAGGCTAATAATATTCTATTACTTTCGACATTAAGATCTTTGGCGATACTGAAAATAGGAGTGTTGAAAGACATTATTTTCTTTACTATGAAATTTATTATTTATAGTATATTTATAAGTTAGAAATTAAATATATTTTTAATTATTATTAATTTTAAAAACTTTTTAATTAGGCTACTTCATCTTCAAAATTATTTAAATCATTAAACTTTTTTTGCATGGTTGGGTTATTTCTAGTTAATTTCTTTACTGTTAAATCTTGAGATTTACTGTCAGCAGATAAAAGATGTTTTTTTGAGAGGATTAATGCCTCTTTAGTTTTTTGTAAATGGGTTATTGATTTATCAATTTCTGAAATCGCATCGTTAAATCTATCTTTAGCAAGTGATACATTTTTACCAACTGCATTTTTAAATTGCTCAAGACTACTTTCAAAATTAGTTATGTCGTAATTCTCGCGCTTCATTAAGTCCATTTGGGATTTGTATTTTAAGGTTTCCATAGATGCATTTCTTAATAGAGAAATAATCGGCAAGAAAAATTGTGGTCTAATAACGTACATCTTTGGAAATTTATGAGAAACATCTACTATTCCTGAATTATATAATTCACTATCTGGTTCTAGAAGTGAAACTAGTACTGCGTATTCACATGATTTTTGTCTTCTATCCTTATCTAATTCTTTCAAAAAATCTTCGTTTTTTCTTTTATTTGTTCCATTTAAACTTTCGTTTTTCATCTCAAACATTATGGATACTACTTCAATTTTGTTTTCATCAAATTCTCTAAATATATAATCACCTTTACTTCCAGAAGTAGCATCATTATCCTTTTCAAAATATGAATTCTTAAAAGCAGTAGAACGATTTAGATTGAATTGGTTTTCGCAATGGATTTCTAAGGTTTCTCCAATCATTTTTGTAGATAATCTAGATTTCATTTCTCTTAGCTCCTTAATTGTTAAGTCTCTTTCACTAATTTTGCTTTTAAACTTTTCTTCAATTAATTTTTCATTAATCGATTGTTCAAGTCTTATCTTTTCAATGGAATTTGTTAGTGATGAGTTCTCTTTTTCTAAATTATTAACAGCTTCATTGACTTTGTTTTTTAAAGATAATTCTGAAATTAAAGATTGGTTTTTTATTTCATCCTTTAACTTGTTTAATTCATTATTAAGTGAATTTATTTTATTTGTTGCTTGATTTTTTAAATCATTAAGTGCATTAGTCTTCTTTTCTTCAGCGATATTTAATTTAGATTCAAGAGATTGGATCTCTTTTTCTTTAATACGGTTTTGCTCTATTAATTGAATTTTTAATTCTCTCTTTAAAATTTCCAAAGTTTTTTTATTATCCTCTTCAGCTAATAGAAGTCTTTCTTTTATTTGTTTGTTAAATTCCTCGTCTTTTATTTGAAGAAGAATCTCTTCAAAGCTGCTTGGATCAATTCGGAAACTTTTTCCACAAGAGGGACATTTAATATCTTTCATTTTTAATTAAAAATTAACATTAGAAAAGTTATAATATTCTAATTATCTAATAATGAATATTATTCTTGACTAAGAATAAACAGTGATCCAATGTTATGCATTAAAAAATAAAACAAATACTCAATAAAGTTATATTAATCCAGATTCCTTTAGAATATTAATCTTATTTGCTAATTCAATATCTGCAGAAGATATTGAGCGATCTAAAATTTTGTTAGAAGAAACTGTGTAACCACTATCATCAACGAATTCATCTTCTGAATCCTTTAAGTGAATACTCTCATTTTTGTTATTTTTGTAATTATTTGATTTGTATATATTTGTCTTACTATTATTGCTATATCCAAAATTTGCAATTCCCCTGGCATCTAATGCTTCTTCAACAAGTATTCCAACTACCTTAGATCTACTTATAGATTCGTTTTTAGATATTTCATCAATAATTTCAAGTACCCTTTTTCTTGGGAGATATCCTATCCTTTTAACCTTATGTTCCATTGTTGTTTATATATATCATTATTGTAACACTTCTGTCAAATTAAACAGATTTTATTGGTAGTACGAATTCTAAACTTAAGTAATGAAAGAAAGTATAATCTTAAATAATTTTCAAAAAAGTCTTTTCTTGAAGTATTAATTATGATTACTTAAATGCTTCTTATAATTAATTTTTATGATTAGTTCGAAATCTTAAAAACTTTTTAAATCTAAATTATAAATCTTATGCAAGATAAAAAATATAACAATGCTGACAGCTTTGCAATGTCATTCGACGAGGAATGGGGAAAAATTGATTGTGATGATTCACGATTAAAGATAGATAAAGTTTTAGAAATTTTATCGGATCATCCTTTTTTAGTCTCTGATCCAAAGAATGCCCGAAGAATGGCAGAATTTAGAATATTTTCATTAAAAAAATTTCAATAATTATTTTTTTGAAATTTTTAGTTAATTCTTTAACACTCAAGATTTACATATTTGGAGAATTAAAAAACCCCTTACTGTATAAAAATATCGTTATACCTATTATTGGGCCTATTCCAAATACAAAAAGTATTAATTTCGCAGAATTTTTTGTTTGACCTAATTCTTGATTTTTTTTACTTGATTTAGTTTGAATTTTTTTTGATTTTTTCTTTTTCATGAAAATATATGGATATTTAGCAACTTTAAAATATTTTGATATTTTGTGGTGTGGAGTCTAAATTAATTTTAATTGAGCTAAATTAATTTATAAATTGATAAAAGGCAATATTGTATAATGTAAATAATAAAAAGCAAATATGAGTGCAACCAAGAGAGAGGAAGTATGTTCTCACCTCAGATACATAAGGTTAGAGCTTAGAGAAATGCATCAAATGCTTATAAAAGAAGATTTGTTACCAGATCTGAATGATGCAAAGGAAGTACATGCTCAACTTGATGCTTTATTGGATTTATTATCAGAAAAAAGAGTAAAGAAGATAAAAGCCAATTTTGAAGCTTCTAATTCATTTGGGAAAATTATAAATAATTAGTAGCTGATTCTATTTTTTTGCGATTATCATGCATAAGCTCTAATTTATTGTAAATTTCTTTAATTTGAATTTGTATATGATCTGTTGAATTTATATTGCTTAAAGCATCCATTGCTGATAAAAGGCTTTCCTTGGCCTCTATCAAATGTCTACATTCTTTGCTGCCTGCTTCGTATGACATAGTACTTTTAAAATAATGATTATCACAAAGATAGGAAAAATTCTTCCGTATTGCTTGATACTCTTATCAAATAAAAGGCCTTTATTGTAATTTACAATACAGATTAGGTAATTTTTTTTACTAAAATTACTAAAAAAGGTAAATGCAAGAAAATCTCAAAGATTATCAATTCTGTGTAAAAGTAGCGTTAGATAATGCAAAAAAAAGAATTAATCTACTTGATAATTTTGATAAAAAAAGCGTTTTAGAAGAATATAAGGAATGGATTAATGATGGTTTAAATAATCATACTGTTTTGCTACTTAGAGAAGACCCGATTATCTAAAAAAAAATATAGAAACCATATTTTAATTATTCGTATTAGAAGTAGCCTTA
>QCCW01000021.1 GCA_003281125.1 Prochlorococcus sp. AG-347-N23
CTTCTTCCATTTTATATCTAACAATTTTATATATCTCTAGTCTTTACAACATCAAACTAAGTCTAGTTGTTAGGGATCTTGCTCAGACCTGTGGATATCCAATAGGAGTTGGAATGATTTCAAATATTGGGATTTTGTTGTGGGGAGCAACTGCATCAATTTGTTTATTTACAACCTTTTCCGAGAATATCAATAGAGAGTCATCTAAGTTACTTCTTCTTGGGGGTTTATTTTCAGGACTACTTTGTATTGATGATTTCTTTCTACTTCATGATCGTTATGTGGGCCCAGATTTTCTGAATTTGACATACCTAGCAATTTCGGTTTTTTTATTGGTGCGATTTCGAACAATATTGAAAAAAATTGGACTTTTCAACTTGGTCATTTCAATTTTATTTCTTGGACTATCTATTTTTTTTGATGGAGTTATACAACAGATATTTGATCAAAGTTATGACTTAACACAATTAATTGAAGAATGGTTTAAATTTCTTGGAATTACATGTTGGTTAAATTTTTGGTGTAAAGCTGCATCTTATAAATTAAAATTTGACAACTCCTGAAATTATGAATTTAATAATCAAAAAGTTTAAGAAATTTTTATTTATTTCTCAAATTTTACATCAATTTAAGCGTATAAATGAATTCAAATGGGCACCTTATAGAGGTTAATTAATAACTAACTTAAGTTTTTAAATGGAAAAATTTGGTTTTTGAACTCAAGACTTCATGAATTCAAAATTATCTCTATTTTTTTATCCAAACTTCTTCAGTTTTCCTCCATCCCTGAAAGAGTAACCTTTCATAGATTTCTCTAGCCAAATCTATATCTACTGAAACTGTAGATATCATTACAGGAGGTTCTTTTCCTAAAACACCAATAATTTTTCCAGTATCTACAAACATATACTCAAATACTCCATCTATACTCTTATCATTTTTTACAAATCTTTTCACCTCTGTTCTGTTTGAATTAATCAACCAATGAGATTTAGCCATGATTGTATACGTATTCTAAATTTTTGATTTTCTGGTTCCTCCATAAGAGTATTGGCTTTGTTTTGAAACAATATACCAACACTTTTTACAGCAAAAAATCCAACTTTTGTAGTTTATGGACTTTACCCTGAAATGAATTAGATCTGCCGAATTACATAAATCACAATTTTTCATTTATTTAGTAAGAATTTGGTCAAGGTATTTAGCATATAAAACATTATTCATATATTGGTTCATTGGAAGTTATTTTAACAAAATAAGAATTCCTTTCTCATCATTTTTAGAAATTATATATTGAGAATTTTTTTTCTTAATCCATAACTTACATTCTCTAAATGAGGGGTAATTTGGCTCTCTATCAATAATCCAATCACCAAGTCCATTAAATATTCTATTCTCAACTTCTTTATTCAAAATAAAAAAAGTAATCAAAATAGTTTGATATTAATAATCAAGCTCCATTTTTGTTGGTTTATATAAATTATATTTACTCTCACATTAATGCAAAGTAGCCAGTATGAACCTTATCAATAAATAATTCCTACGAATAATAATTTTGTTATTAGTAAGCTTTTGATTTAAAACAAACTCATTTGATCATTTTCTTTTTTCTTTAAATCTTCTACTACCCAAGCATCAGGTGACCAACTCGTCATGATTGGAAATAATGCTTTCAATTCATCTGCATCTTTAACTTGCTCTGTCCATTTTTCTTCATATCCATTAGATACGATTACAGGCATGCGGTGATGTAAAGGTTTAATTAAATCGTTTGGTTCAGTTGTTAAAACACAGCAACTCTCAAGTTCTGCTCCATCTGGTGATGTCCACTTACTCCAAATTCCACCCAACCAAAAAGTCTCATAATTCGCTTTTCGAACAAGATATTTTTTTTCAAAAAAACCGCTTGCAGGTATTAGGCACCTTTTATGTTTCCAACTCCCACTAAATAATTTTTTTTCTTCTAAGGTTTCTGATCTTGCATTAAATGGTCTTGGTCTCTCATTATCAAATGGGTCTTTCGTCCAAGGAGAAATAAAGCCCCATGTCATAAAAGTAGTTTTAATTCTTCCTTCATTTTTAATTACAAGAACAGGATCATTAGGTCTAATTAGATTTTGAGTCTGATATTTAGAATCAAGGCCACTTGGATAGTCTTGTTTTAAAATCGTTGGCAACTTCTCAAATTTAGTTTTCAGCTCAAATCTTCCGCACATTGATTTCTAAAATATTTTTAAAATTTACCTAATAAAAACAGATAATTTATCTTAGTTTAGATCTACTTTCATTTTTCTCAAATAAAAAAACAATTTTTTGATCTTATAGATTTTTATATCTAAATAATTAAAAGAAAATATAGATATTGAAAAGCTTCCTCAAATGTAATTTGAATGTTTCAAACTAAATCTATGACAGATCCAATTCTCTATTTATCTATGTTATTGGGACTTGGAGGAGTTTATGTATTAATCTCTTCCTTCGATGATGATGACGATGGGGATGATGATGGTGAAAAATACATTTATAATCTCGAACAAACTAATTTTGCGAAATAATTGATATGTTTAATAAGCTTTAATTTTAAAGAGGGTTACTTGCAAAACAAGAAACTATAGATAATAATTTTACAGGAATTAACGGAATTTTATTTTTCCTTAACACTATTAAAATTCATTATATTAGTTTTTAAATTTAGTTGTTGGTCCTCTATCCGTATATGTTTGTGGCTTAAACCGTACATTTTTATTAGTCGGTTGATTAGCATGCCTAGTTAGAACTTAGTGGTAACAGAAATAAACTAAATGCCTTCAACCCCGATCAAATCTTGTAATAAATATGTGTTGAGTTACAAAGATTCATCAAATAAGACACATATAGTAGGCTTCTATGCACGCGATGCATACGACTGCTTAATGCTTGCTAGAGAATTCAACTCTTACGTTCATGACAATCCAGGATCTGTAATCAGAATCCAACAAAAATTTTGAGTGAATTAATTATGAATTTAAATAGATCACCATTTGAAATACAAGATAAAATTGCAAGAGATCTTGATAATGCAAAAGATTATCCAACAATTGCAGATTTAATGAAAGAACAAAAAGTTCAACAAGATGAGAGAAATACAGTTCACCATCGTAGAGATTTAGACTCTCTCGGTTAGTTTCAGAGAATGTCTATTTACTAATTTCTAAAATTAACGATCATAAGAAACGCTATTGCGTTTCATTCATAAGATAATACTCTCTTCCTCAAGTTTTTTTTTAAGCTCTATTGGCATATATGCAATATCTTTCTTTATTGCATTAATGGCATCTCTATACTTTTCAGGTTCAGCTAAAAGCATTTTTATTAAATTGTATTGACTTTCAATTTCTTCAGAAGAAAATTTTTCCATAAAAATAGGCACTACCTTCTATTTTAAATCAACACTCAAACACAAAAAAATATTAACTATTAGTTGGAGGCTGCTGCAATTTCTTTATGGACAGAAAGAAATTCTTTATCCGTTAGAACTGGTGTAACTTCAATTTCCACTCCAAAATTATCGACCCAGATACTACTCCATTTCCATATGTTCTGATGGTTTGAAGATTCAACTATTGCCCAACCATTAGCCCCCTCAGGATTTACTACTCGATTAAGAACTTTAAACCCATCAAATTCATCACCTTCGCATCCTCCTTCAACAAAACCCGCAAAAGCTTCGGCCCCTTGCATATGACTTTCTTGATCTGGAAATTGCCAGTGTACTAAGTAAGTTTGCATGAATAAAATAATTTTTTTAATTATTAATTATCGAATTTAAAAATTAAATAAAAAGTCTTTAAACACTAATTAAAAAGGGCTTATGCCTAGAAGGAAAAAATAGCAAAAAAAAAGACTCTTACGAGCCTAGGTGATGGGGATTCCTATAATGACAAATTAAACAGGAATAAACAACCCCATCAATAGGTAATTTTAGATACTTACAAACACCATATGTAGTGCTATGGTTTTAAAAAGGCTGGATGATGGGGGTTATCCTGTTTTTTTGTTGGGGCGAAGCTAACGTCCTTTTTTTTTGGAGAAATTTACTTTGATAAACCCAGATCGGAGATTAAAGTATTTAAACCTTTGTAGATAATTCTGAGAGCTCTTCAATGGTTAATGCAATTTTAATCTCTCATGGTTGTGTTTTAAGCGATCAAGTAAGCCAGTTAAGAAAGGCTCTAAGTTTGAATCAATAGAAGAACCAAGGAAAGAATATTTAAATTATTAGAATAATGAAGAAAGAAAATTTTTGATTCAATAGTTTTTTAAAAATGGTGAGTAATTGTCCTTAAAGTTGAGTGGGCACTTTACCTAAAATTTGACATTATTAAAGATGTAGATGCTCTGGAAAGTTTTTTTGAATGTATAACTTCTTATAGCATCAATAGTGAAGGAGTAGATTGCAAAACAGCATGTTATTTGAAACATTTAGAATCAAACAATATCGATTACCCTCTAGAATTTTCACAAGCAAAGTTTATTGATAATTGTTATATTTCATTGATGTTATTTCCACCTCCTCAAGTTATTTTTGGACTATTGCTTTTATCTATAGCAGTAGTTCTAATCTGGGATATTAGATACAATCCCTTTGGAGAAGACGAAGACGGGATTTAATCTTCAACTAGGAAGCTGATTTGTCGGTGGTGCGTGAAATTGCCGTTTCTTTTTTTTGAGTTTTTTGTAGGCGACTAAAGAGCCTAATAATGTTATAAAAGCTATTGAGTTAATCATATTAATTAGTTTTATATATATAAAAACAAATATGTTCTAAATATCAATGATTAAATTTATTTTTTCAAAAAGTGACTAATTTTTAATATTTAGCTTTGAGATTAGGTACCCAAAACAACCAAGAGAAAATGCTTATCTGACCAAAAGTAATTTCTATGCAATAAGAATAAATCACTTTTTCTTATTTCTCAATTGATACTGCAGAACAGCTTTTAGATGTTGTACTTCTTTTTCTAAAGTCTCAATTCTTTTTTCTAGTTCTTCATTAGTTGCCATATTTTTAAGAAATAAATTCCTTGATATTTATACTATTAATAAAGTAACTTTTTTCCCATGGCAAAAGTCAAATAAGTATTAGAGCCTATTGATTGGCATAATTTCTCAAGATAAATTATGCAGAGTATAAATTTAAGCGGAATTTATGAGTGGGGATTATGAGACACTAGAAATCAACCAACCTAAAATCACATATTTTCAAAAAAGATCCAAAAATAATACAGAATGGTTAGACGAATTAATCAACCAAATTGAAAATATGAAAAAAAATATATCCAAATCTGCTCAATGACAGAAAAAGAGTTGAAGAAATTTGAGAAATTTGCAAAAGAAAATGGATACAATGACGAGCAAAAAGATATATATTGAAGGGAAGTTATTGACACAAATAAAGAATACGAATGAGATCAAATTTTCGACCAAACATTCGACTAGCTACAAACATTCTTTTAGTTATTGGTACTTTTGCTATTGCTTTAAAGATTAATCCAATAGCAGAGGTTTATCAGGAAAAAAATTTATGTATTAAATATTTAAAACATCAAATAGATCGAGAAAAACTTATCAAAAGACTAAAAATAGTTAAACAAGCAAATCCATCTAGTATTTGCGATTCTGTCCTTAAAAGTTAAAAATGCATATTATTCTCAGAAATTTTAAATTTTTTATTTTTTTATTTTTCTTATCTCTAAATTTCAATAATTATTCTCTTGCACATATGAGGGGTACATTTCTTTCTGAAGAGGACGCTGAAAAAAGATCTTTAGAACTTGGTTGCGAAGGAATACATAAGAACCAGGATAAATGGATGCCATGTAAAAACGAAAAAGAATTACATATTTATTTGAGGAAATAGATGGAAAGATTAAAAACCAATAAAAGAAAAATTCACAGAAAAATAACCGCAATTTCAGCAATCCCCTTACTTATTACTATTGTATCTGGGACTATTTATAGTATTCTTCAACCATTAGGAGTAGATGCTTTTTGGTTAATAAAATGGCATACGGGTAATTTTGGCATTATTAATTTGCAACCTTTTTACTCGATATTACTTGGTATAGCTTCAATAACCTCAATAATATCTGGCATTAAAATATTACAAGAAAAAATTTAGATACATTCTAAGCCAGGCCAAAATCTAACTAATTAATACCACTTGCTCCGCCACTTACTAAGAAAATTATCGCTCCTAGGGCCATTGTTGCTACACCCATATAAGGGTATTTCTTAATTCTTGATTTGGTAATTGGAAGCCATGAAAGGTATCTATCAGATTTATTCAATTTAACTTTTTTTTGTCTAGGTGGCAGTCCTAATTCTTCTCTTCTTTTAGCTTCACCCATAATCATAAATTTATCTATATACAAATATTAAAAATTATGTTCTACACCTGCGAGTTAATTTTATAAAAAAAGAGTTCTTTAAATAAGGATAAATTATCTAAAATTTATTTGGCCTTCTTTAAATATAGATTCTTTGTATTTGCCTGATCCGATGTAAATAACAAAATTAAAATAGTTCCAACTAAAAATGAAAAAATCATTGTTAAACCAACAACTTCAACCATCTCACTAGGCAGATAATTTAGAAACATAATCAATAGATCTATTATTTTAAATTTAGCAATTGTATTTTTTTTGTAAAGTGAGTATTCCTCCTCAAATTTCGAAAAGAATTTTCTGAGACTTTACAATATTTATTTATTTTTATTTGCGGGATAAATCTAGTTATAGTCGAACACAATTTTCTTACTTAGCTATTCCTATTTTCTTAAGCAATTTCAGGTAAGGCAAGGCCCAATTACCAAAGGTAAAAGAGATAGTCGTATTTTTTGTAGTTGGCAATAATGTTTTAAAACGTATAGCGGCTAATTTAGAAAATTTCTTAATAGTCTCTTCTTCTAGATTATCCATATACCAATTTTTTTGAACACCTCGATTTTTCTTCTGTGGTAAAAAATTTTCTATAAGCCATAAAACTTGATCTAAATTTGATTTGTTGGGTGAGGTTTTAATTTGTTTATATTTCTTTTTAAACATATTTATTTACCTCTTAATTACTGAATTAAATTTGCCATTTATGTAATTTAAATCAATAGTAAAAGCATCAAAATTATATTCTTTTAGATAATTGATAATCGAAAAAATAAATTAATAATTAAGTTATTTTTATAAAAATAAAAAAAGAGGGGGATTTAACCCCCTCTTAATTGATCAGTTTCAAAAAAGAATTTAATTTTTTGAGTCTTTAAATTTCATTTCTTTTTGTGTTTTCCTGATTCTTTCTTCAAAGACGGATCTGCTGTATGGAGTAACTTCTCCATTTTTAGTAGCCAAAAGTCGGGCTTCATATAGCCTATTGGCTCTTTTGATTTTTTCTCTTATTTGTAAGAGGTTATTCATAGTCTTTTGCATTTAATGAGAATCCCGTTCCCTATTCCCATTTCATGCGTCCAGAGATATAAACTTGGATGAACGTTAGTGAACAATAACATCTTTAAAAAAATTCCGCGAGATTTATTTTTACTAAATTTTTCTCAAAAAAATAAATATTGAAAAGATATTAAAAAATAAGGTTTTAATATTTCCTAAATTAGGATAAGTAAATTGTTTGCGACCCATCATTATTATCCTGAATAACTATTTTTTTATTTGGGAAAATATCTGATAATATTCTTTTCAAATTTGAATTATCTGAAGGAATTATATTGCTCAGATTTTTTGAATTAATTTTCCAATTTTCATCTACAAATAGTTCTTTATCATCACCTTTTTCATTCTCCAGTGATGTCTTATTTAGAATCTTACGTAAAAGTTCTGAATTATAATCTTTAAATTCTTCAGGGCCCTCTTTAAAATTTTCAATCATTTTTTAGAAATCTAATGTTTCTAAATCTTGCATAAGAAATTTGAATAATACAAGGTATTAATTACCTAAAAATTTCTCTTAAGATAAAAAATCCGGATGCAATTAAAATTTTTTTAAAAATTTAATTCCAAAATAGCTTAAGAATGATATTTAAAAAGATTAATTAATCATTTACACCATTTATTTACTTGTTAGGTTGCAATTAAGAGATTCAGAAAAGATGCCAAGAGTAATTAACAAAAAAATTAGACTTTTAAGATGGTTAAACTCAGGCATGATACTACCATTTATCATTATGGCTGCATCCTCATCAATCATTCTTTATGGTGTTTTATTTATCCTAATAAAATAGTTTCTAATTTAAGCAGCTAAGTTTTCCTCGGATTTAGATTTAACTATTGCAGCTTTTTTTAATAAACTAACTACTTCTTTTCTTCCAACAGCATTATCAGCTTGACGCATTATTTCAGCATATCTTTTATTTATTTTTTTCATAAATAGTTTTAATTTAATCTAAAATTACAACATCATATGATGGTGTCAATCTGGAATATTCTCTTATATTATTTCTTTTATTATTTTTGCAGAATAAAAATTGCTCATTTACTAGCCTTAAATTTTTTAATTGATGATGCCAATGCATCATAAATATCAAAATTAACAATCTTTATAATTAAGCAATTTTAAGGTATTTCAAAACATAAAATAAACCTAAGATTAATATCGATATTACAGCTCCATAAAAAAGAAAAGGAATAATTGGATATTTATACAATTTAGACCTTACTTTTTGTTGTATGGCTATTTTATCAAGTTGAGGAAATTTATATCTTCAGTTTTTCTCTAGGGGGCATACCTAAATTTTTTTCTTCTCTTTGCCACTCACTTTCTTAATACTAAGGTATACGCATACATTTTAAATAATTGTTATCAGCTAAATCCAAAATTTGATTCCATTCTTCATGAGATGTTTCCAAATTATTTTTAAAATCTTTCTCAAATTTAAGAATACATCTTTTTTCTACATTTTCTGGAGAATTATAATTTCTTAAAAAAGTAACACTCAAATACGATAATGAGGAAAAAACTATAATTAACTTGGAAAGTCTAAACCTATTCATATCTTAGATGATCTTGCCCAATTAAAATAGTTACTTTTTGGGTTTATAATTAACTTAGTCTATTAAAACAATTATCAAATGATAAATTCTGTAAATTTTAACAATTTGCCTATTCAAGATTTGGTTGTTTCAGGGTTAATAATTTTTATTATGTCAACAATTATTGCCAATATTTATGACCCATTATTAGGAATAACCTATGCATTTGGTAATATAATTACTCTTAATTTTTTGAGTTGGTTATACAAAGAGACTTGGAGTGATCCAAGTCAATAAATCTAATTAAGACAAAAGATAAATAAAAAACTACTTCTGTATTTTTAATTTTGCAGAATACTTTAAATTAACAATGTATGTTGCAAGAAGAGAAAGTATCAAAAAAAATAATAAGCTTTCCAAGGTGGATTGTGGCATAACCATGAGTAGTTCTAAAAATGATATATCTTTAAAAAAACGAATTCTGAAAAAAAATCAACCCTTTCATTATTTTTTATTCTAAAACTAATAATTTAATTTGTCTTAATAAAATCTCTAAGATTAAAATTGATTTTAATTTGAAAAATATTTTTCTGCCCTCCTAAAGGCTTTTATTGCTCCTTTATAATCAAGACTTTTTAATTTTTCCTTACTTTTTTGTTGCAGCAATTTTACTATTTGATTTCTTTTTATTTCATCAATTTTCAACTTATGATCGAATATAAGATCAAATTTTGAGGAATACAATCTAGATAATTCTTCTCTATATTTTTCAATAATTTTTTCATCGCAAGATTTGGATTTCAATATTGCATTAGCCTTCATTTTGTCATACATTGCCCCTTTAAAATTTCCTAGTTTAAATTTCTTTTCACTTGATCTCGCAAGCTTAATAATATTTCCTAATATCAATTCACTAGAATCTTTCATTTATTTATCTGACCCTAAGTTAATGCTATCAGAATAAAGAAAAAACAACTTATTTTTTTAATACTCAAATAATTAAATACTTAACCAATAACAAGTCCTTTTTTAAGAAGCAAATCGAAAACCTCCACACTTTTCGTTTTCCCAAATTTGGGGGGCTTATGTAAATCTAATATTTCAGCAAGGCACATAATCCAATAAGTATCTTTTTTTAAATTTAGACCTTCGCAAATATGGGTGGGGGCCGATTTAAAACAACCAAATTCTGTTGATATATTAATGTTCATAATTTGAGTTTCAAGTTCCAGACTTAAAAGTTCTATTTCTTGCTCAGAAAGGGGTGTCCCAAAAGAATATGATTCAATTAAAAGTTGATAATTCATAAAAGATTTAATTTTCAAGAAATCCATCGAGTTATTTTTGTACCTGCATAAATATGCCCTGAAGCTTCAACAATAGGTTTTGTTTCAAGATTCATAAAAATATCGTATTGAACATTTTGTGGTCCTTGAAAAATTACAGTTGCCCTTTGAGGATCATCTAATGATTTACCAATATAAAATATCTTAACTCCCATTTCTTTAAACATCGACTGCTGTTCCTCAGCATTCATATGATATTCATATGATATTCATATGAGATTCATATTGTTCAAAAGTATTACTTAGTTGAAAATCTAGAACAGTCGTTTCAATAGTCATAGTTGTAAGTAAGATGTTTTTTAGATTTTAAATCTTTTTGCAAAAAAAATAATTGAATAAAAATTAGTTTTTATTAAGCAATGTATTAACTATTTTTTATTTATGAGTTATAAATCAACTATAAAAAAAGATTTTAATTTTGAACTCAAAAATTTCTCCAAGAGAACAATGGACTAGTAAGTTAGGATTCATTCTTGCAGCTGCTGGTAGCGCAGTAGGTCTTGGTAACCTTTGGGGTTTCGCCTACAGAGCCTCACAAGGTGGAGGTGCTGCTTTTGTAATTTTATACATACTAATCGTTTTAATTGTATGCCTTCCGGTATTTGTTGCTGAAATGGCTTTAGGAAGAAACGCTACTGCCAGTACGTTGCTTGCACCAGTAAAGTTGGCTGGGAAAAATTGGTATCCGTTAGGAATTCTTTTCTTTATAGCTCCCTTGGGAATAGCATCATATTATTCAGTCATAATGGGCTGGACCGCAGATACCTTGTTCCACTCATTATTTTTTGGATTACCAAAAAATTTAAGTGATGCAGAAACTTTCTTTGGCTCAATTAGCAGTGGTAGCAGTGTTTTATTGGGGCACCTATTAAGTCTCGTTCTTACAGCCATAATAGTTTCATCAGGGATAAAAAAAGGAATCGAAAAGGTAACACGCTTATTTATGCCTATACTTTTTATAATTCTTCTATCTCTTGCAATATGGGCCACTTCACTCACAGGAGCATGGGAAGGATATAAAACATTTTTGTTTAAGTTTGACTTTGATGAATTAAGGAACCCTCAAACCATAAGAAATGCTTTTACACAAGCTTTCTTTTCTTTAAGTTTAGGAATTGGAGTAATGGTAACTTATGCTTCCTATCTAAATAAAAAGAGTAATCTTCCAAAACTAAGTTTTGGAGTTGCATCATTGGATACTTTGGTGGGTCTTATGGCAGGACTTATTACTTTTCCGATTGTTTTAACGTTTGGTTTAAGTGATGCTATTTCTGAATCAACAGTTGGTGCATTATTTATATCAATTCCTACGGGCCTTGGTTCTTATGGAGCGGTTGGAAGAATTATAGCTGTTGCATTTTTTGCACTAGCTTATATTGCAGCAATAACTTCCTCTGTTTCATTATTGGAAGTTCCAGTTTCCTCTTTAATGGATAAATTTGGTTTTAAAAGAGAAAAATCTGTTTGGCTGATAACTCTTTTCCTATTCTTAGCAGGCATTCCTTCTGCATTAAACTTAAACATTCTTGGAACTATCGATTCGATTTTTGGTGGCGTATTACTTATCTTTGGTGGATTCTTGGTTACTTTCTTTATGGGATGGGTAGTACCTGGAAAGTTTAATGAAGAACTTAGTGATTCAAAAGTTGGAATCAAAACTACACGTTATTTGAAATTCATGACAAGATGGGTTGCACCCCCAATTATTGGTTTTGGACTATTTATTAGTGTTTTTGATTTGCTTAAAGGCTGGGTGAGTTAAAAATATATTAAAAAAATAATGTATAAAATTAAATAATTTTACTGCAATATAGTTCAAAAATATGGAGAGGTTTACAAGTCAAAAAAAGATTAAATACTTTAACTTTTCGCATTATTTTTGAGCAAACTAAAAAAAACACTAATCAATAATTAAGTATTTGCAATGGTTATTAATTAAAAAATTGATATGAAGGGTAAGTCCTTTGTTTTATTTTTAAAGTCTAAATATTTTTCTCAAGAAATGTTTTACTGCAGAACCTTTTTTAGTAAATATTAAATTTTTACTTCTATTTAATCTCAAACTTATCGGCAAAAACCATCCCCAATAGAAACTATATAAAATATATTAAGGTATGTAATTCTAAGAAATTAGAACGCCTACAAGAATAGATAAAAAATTTGATGTTAACTAAATCTGATTCATTAAAAGGAAAGCTTACAGAAAATTTTTCTGAATTTTCTCAACTATCTGACTATTCTTTTATGAATTCTCTTAAAGCAGATCCTCAATCAACAAAAGATGGAAATGATCATAAGCCGCGTTCAGTATATTCAGGTCATTACGTACCAGTTGTTCCAACTGCTATTCCAGAACCAGAATATATTTCCCATAGCAACAAACTTTTTAAAGAACTGGGCCTAAGTTCTAATCTTATAAAAGACAAAAGTTTTTGTCGCTTTTTCTCAGGTGATATTTCTGTTGCTGATTATCCAATGAGGCCTGTTGGTTGGGCAACAGGTTATGCATTATCAATTTACGGGACCGAATATACCCAACAATGTCCCTTTGGAACTGGAAATGGTTATGGCGATGGTAGAGCAATTTCTGTATTTGAAGGTTTATTCAATGGGAAAAGAATGGAGATGCAACTTAAAGGTGGAGGTCCCACACCCTACTGTCGTGGAGCAGATGGTAGGGCTGTCTTACGGTCTAGTGTTCGAGAATTTCTTGCACAGGAATTTATGGATGCCTTGGGAGTCCCTACCTCAAGATCTTTAACACTTTATGTCTCACGTTCAGAAATAGTTAGAAGGCCGTGGTACTCCAAAGGGTCCAGGTATTTTGAACCTGACATCATGATTGATAATCAAGCGGCAATTACTACTAGAGTCGCCCAATCTTTTTTACGCGTAGGCCAGATTGAACTTTTTGCAAGACGAGTTCGTAATAATGCGCATGATGAGGCCCTCAATGAACTAAAGATGATAGTTCAACATCTTATTGATAGAAATTATAAAGATGAAATTGAAGATGAGATTTCAATTGAAAGTAAGGTGATAAAACTGGCTTCTTTATACAGAGCGAGACTTATATCTCTTGTAGCCAAATGGATGCGAGTTGGTTATTGCCAAGGCAACTTCAATAGTGATAATTGTGCTGCTGGTGGCTACACCTTGGACTACGGACCTTTTGGATTCTGTGAATTATTTGATCCAAGATTTCAACCATGGACAGGGGGAGGTGAGCATTTCTCATTCTTTAACCAACCTTCTGCTGCAGAAATTAATTTTAAAACATTTTGTTCTTCTCTTAGTCCGTTACTCTCAGAAAGCAAACAAGATCAAGAAAAGTTAGATCAAATCGAAAATGATTTTTCAGAATTGATGAACAAGGAATTGATGAAGATGTGGGCAAACAAGCTTGGTTTAGAACATTACTACGAAACTCTAATAAATGAATTTTTTAATCTTATGGTCATTTCAAAAGCAGATTATACAATTTTATTCCGTAAACTCTCTGAAATACCTAATAACTTAGATACGTTAAAAGACAGTTTTTATTTGCCAATTAATGATGAGATCAACAATAGATGGGAAGTCTGGCTTGAAAATTGGCAATCAGTCTTGAAGAAAGAGGCAAATATTAAATCAAAATCGGCATCGATGAAATCCCTTAACCCAGTCTACACATGGCGTGAATGGATGGTCGTCCCTGCATATGAAGAAGCTGAAAAAGGAAATTACAACAAAATAAAAGAGTTGCAGGATGTTTTTAGCAATCCATACGAAGAACAGTCAATAGAGATAAATAAAAAATATAATCGACTAAAGCCAAGCCAGTATTTTAACTATGGAGGCGTATCTCATTACAGCTGTTCTTCATAAAAATTCAATCCTCAAAATGTAGATTGAACAACTTTGAGAAAAATCTTATTTATTTATGGTCGTAGGCATTCCAACTACTGATACAACTCCCACATGAAGTATAGCTGGCTTCTTTCCAACATTTTTCACATAGTGGGCACCCCCATTATTACTCTCTATAAATGCATCACCTGCTTTAAAGAAATTAATTTCTTCACCCCTCACATGCTTTAATCTTCCTCTGGTGACATGAATTAACATTGGAGAAGGATGAGTATGAACTGGAGTTTTCAAGCCAACCGGAATCTTTACTTTTAAGAGTCTTAATTCAGGCTTACCCTCGAGATAATTAAAATTTTTACCACTTAGTCCTTTTGAACTTTGAATAAGGGGTATAACTACAATCTTTTCTTCAGCAATAGAAGGTTGTGGTAAAGCTAAAGTCCCAAATAAAAGATATATGATTGGAATAATTTTTTTAAATTTCATTAAATATTTGTTTTTACTTATGGTAGTTGGTTTTTAAAATAATAAGCTAATTTATTTTTTATATAACTTTTCAAGTTGCTTAATTTCCTCTCTTAAATTCTCACCTCTCTTATTCAATTTTTTATTTCTATTTATTATTGGGATAATCCACCAAGCTTGAAGACCTAAAAAGATAAATACTAGAATCAATAATTCAAAAGTTCCAGGCTGCATTTGATAAATAAATCTTCTTATTTAATAACATTATTTTAAAAGTTATTAAACATTCATGAAATATTAAATATCTCTAGGCTGCCTCAAGTTCAATATTAAGATCAATACCCTTTGAAATGATTGCTTCTTTAAATTCAATAAGTTTAGAAATTATTCTTTGTTTCTCATGCTCAGTTTTATAGATATCCTCTACAACCTCCTGGATTGCAAGTGTTACTTTTTGTAGTTTAATTTCTAAATCTTCTCTGTAATTCATTCGCTTAAAGAAATTATCTTTTCAATTAAAAAACAAGATAATTATTTGTAAATGAGTACTTAACCTTAAAAGGATGGACAGAAAAAACAAAAAGAATATGATTATAGTACAATTGTATTAAGATACAGCTATCCTAACAAGATAAAACCATGAAGCCTAGGTACTTATTTGGTTGTAGCACTAGCAAGCCAAACGGATGCCTACTAAATCCCGAGGGAAGCAGAATGATTTTTTTCGTAAAATGCAAAATCTCCTAAACCTAATTTAAAATTTATACTCATCTTTTCTACACAAATCACCTTGGAGAACCTAGAGGGTACAAGTCCTCTGAAAACTACACATTGATTCATCCTGGGAAAAGTGGCGCGAACTTTGCAAAAAAGGGTGGGCAGAAGTTACCCCACAATTATGGATAAGGAATCATGCTAAGAAAACGTATAGAAAACAACAATTCCTCTTAAACGTAACATTTCTGCAACATAAATGTAATACTTATCATGTAAATAACTTAATTTCAGCCTAATACTTTACATTTATTAATAGTTGTGTTACATTAATTAACAATTACACAACTTCAATGGCTAATTCAAACGTTACTACTGAATCAGGTGGCAGACAGAATATGTTTCCTACTGAAACACGTCCTTACATAGATGAGTCTGTTTCATACGACAGCTACCCACAAAATGCAGAAAAGGTTAATGGTCGTTGGGCAATGATTGGCCTTGTTGCATTAGTAGGTGCTTACGTTTCAACAGGACAAATTATTCCTGGCATTTTTTAATGAGTCCACTTTCAGGTTTTTTAGCCGTAATTGTATTCTTTACAGCCATCCTCGTTGCTTATTTAACTAAGCAATTTCAAATCGAAAATTTAAACTATTCATCTTCTAATCAAATGAAAAACACAAACATAAAAGTCAAAACAATTGAAAAAGAAAAAGTTATTGCTGAAACTCTTAACGGTAGATTCGCAATGCTTGGATTAATTGCTGCTGTTGGAGCATACCTAACAACAGGTCAAATAATTCCTGGTTTCGTTTAAAACAAATTATTTAATAAACCTATAACTCAGAAAAAATGGAAAATTCAAAACCAACTTATTGGCAAAACGCCGAGAGAACTAATGGAAGAATGGCAATGATGGGCTTATTCGCATTAGTTGTAAATTATGGCTTATTCGGCTGGATAATCCCAGGAATTTTTTAAAATGAATTTAGGCTTACTTTTTCTTAAAGTAAATACTTTAGGAGTAATAACTCTCTCTGAACTTGATTGGATAACTAACCATCAATCTGAATTTTCAAGGCTAGATATGGCTTTAGTTATTAAAATCGGCCGTCTTATGGATTCTGGAGTGTTAGAAATTGACCATAGATTGCCTGTTTAATATTTAAAAATTGATCGTCATAAATGTTTGTTAAGAGGGATACTAACAAACATTTTTTATGAGAAAAAATATTTGTAAAAAAAAGAGATTGTTTCTTAGCTATAAACAATCTCAATTACCTAATTCTTACATGAAAATTTCAAGTAAGCAGTCGGATTTTAACTGATTTATTTTTATAGTAAATACCAAAAAATACTTTTGTTATTTATCTTTTTAAACCACCTCTTTTTATCCACAGGAACCATGAAACCCAAATAGGAGGAAGGAATCTGATTAAAAAAGAAATTTTATATATATAAAATGGGGCATTTTCACTTTGAAATAAATTTAGCAAAAAAGAAGATATTGTTACCCAAAGCAAAATTATTAATATATTTGCTCCCAACAAAGCGAACTTATTTTGTTTGAATATCTTTGGCATAAGGTAAATTCTTTATATTCTTAATTTTAAATAATCTGGTAAAATTAATCATACATTTTCAAAAAAACTTCAAATTTAAAATCCATATCCAAATAAAAAAAGTACTAAATTTCAATCCCTCTCCAAATAACAATCCAAAAACGATAGGAGGAGAAAATATTAAAAAAAGAATAGAGAATAAACTAAATAAAGCAAATGATCCTCTTAGAAAAAAATTCTTTCTTTTTGTTCTTCTTAGAATTTTTAAGGTATTCCACTCCCATTCGATAAACCTATAGAACTTTTCTGATAATAAAAATAAATACTTCATTAATATTATTATTAATTTCTATCGGCTTTTCTTATTTATAAAATTAATTTCACTTGTTAGCAATAAACTTTATCCCCTTCTTCAGAAAAATAGTAAATTCTATTTTCTGAACTTACAAAGAAAGTTAACCCCTTATATTGTGATCTTTTAAATTTATCTAATCTAAGTTTGTGTAAATCCCAATTATCAGTACTTATGTCAGGATTAAATTTTTGTTCTTTTAAAAGAGGTACATAAGGTGGACTAATTGTTGTTTTTTGGGCTAAATTTTTATTTCTTTTTGAATAAAAAATTAATGGGAATAAAAGTACAAAAAAACCAATCAGCATAAAAAGAATTACTAATATATTTTTCATTATCACTTTTTCTAATTTTAAAAAATTAATTTTGGAGAATAAAGAACTTTTCACTAAAAATTTTTTAGTAAGTAAAAAATCCTATTTTTATATTCTTGTATTTTTGAATACTTATCAAGGGTGTACCTAGATCAGATCATATAGGGAGTCGCATTTTCAACATGACTCAAAATTCCATGAATACACCTTATGCAAAAAGAGTAGCTGAAAAATTTAGAGAAGCTCAAAACTATTT